>CAZMWS010000100.1:0-7547 GCA_964570085.1 uncultured Lentisphaeraceae bacterium
CTCACCATCCGCGCCGGCGCCGGCGGCACCGAATCCTGCGACTGGTGCGGCATGCTGGAGCGAATGTATCTGCATTGGTTTGACAAGCGGGGCTTCGGCTTCCTGGTCAACGACATGCAGCTGGGTGACGAAGCGGGCATCAAGGTCATGACCATGACCGTCACCGGCCCCTTCGCCTACGGTTACCTGAAGTGCGAAAAGGGCGTCCACCGGCTGGTGCGGATCTCTCCCTTCGACGCCAACAAACGCCGCCATACCTCCTTCTGCAGCGTGGATGTCCTCCCGCAGGTGGACGACGATATCGACATCGTGGTCAACGAGAAGGACCTTCGCGTGGATACCTACCACTCCTCCGGCGCAGGCGGACAGCACGTGAACAAGACCTCCTCCGCCGTGCGACTCACGCATCTGCCCACGGGCATCGTGGTGGCCTCCCAGTCCGAGCGCTCCCAGCACCAGAACAAGGAGATCGCCATGCAGCTGCTCAAGGCGCGCCTCTACCAGATTGAGGAAGACAAGCGGAATGCGGCGATCCAGCAGGCGGACGCGGAGAAGGGCGACAACGCCTGGGGAAACCAGATCCGCTCCTATGTCCTGCAGCCCTACCAGCTGGTCAAGGACCTGCGCACCGGCTACGAGACCTCCAATGTCTCCGCCGTCCTCGACGGCGACCTGGATCCCTTCATCAACGCCTATCTCCGAATGGGCGCACCCGCCAAAAACTCCTTCCGGGACGGCACTGACGAATAGCGCAGTTCCCGGAAGCCCCCACGCGACAAATCCCGCCAGAAGCGACCACCTCCCGACAACGGAGGAAGGCGTCTTCCGGCGGGCTTTTTCTTTTTCCGTGAGAAGGTGGAAATCGTCCGTAGCGGGGCTTGGCAAGAGAGGGGGAAACAGTTACATTTATCCCCGCGTTTTCGCCAGATGGACGGCATTTCCGGTCTTGGGCGAGACACCGTTTTTTATTTGCCTAACGCAACCAAGAGACCCCACACCACACCCCTCAACCAAACAAGGAGCGCAAAGAGCCATGGGCTGCTGCAAGAACAAGGAACTCGTCAAGAAGGCCATCAACACTGTCCGGCTTCTCGCCGCCGACGGCGTGCAGAAGGCAAACTCCGGCCACCCCGGCATGCCCATGGGCAGCGCGGACTACGCCTTCACCCTCTGGGCGAAGCATCTCCGCTTCGATCCCGCACGCCCCGAATGGCTGGGACGCGACCGCTTCGTGCTCTCCGCAGGACACGGCTCCATGCTGCTGTACTCCCTGCTGCATCTCTTCGGCTACGACGTCACCCTGGACGACCTGAAGAGCTTCCGCCAGCTGGGCAGCAAGACCCCCGGCCATCCCGAGCACGGCCACACCCCCGGCGTGGAAGTCACCACTGGCCCCCTGGCCTCCGGACTGGCCAGCGCAGTGGGCATGGCCATTGGCCTGAAGCAGCTGGCCGCCCGCATCCAGGCGCCCGAGGCCCTCTTCAAGCAGCAGAAGGTCTATGTGGTCTCTGGTGACGGCTGCATCATGGAGGGCACCAGCCACGAGGCGTGCTCCCTGGCCGGTCACCTGAAGCTGAACAACCTGATCCTCTTCTACGACGACAACAAGATCACCATCGAGGGCAGCACCTCCCTGGCCATGAGCGAGGATGTGGGCGCGCGCTTCGCCGCCTACGGCTGGAATGTCCTGAAGATCAACGGACAGTGCCCCCGCCAGATCGACGCCGCCATCACCCTGGCACAGGCCAGCCAGGACAAGCCCACCATCATCATCGGAACCACCACCATCGGCTACGGCGCACCCACCCTGGCCGGCACTGCAAAGAGCCACGGTGCGCCCCTGGGCGAAGACGAGCTGAAGGCCACCAAGGCCGCCCTGGGCTTCAATCCCGAGGAGTCCTTCGCTGTGCCCGCAGAGGTCCGCGAGCTCTGCGACAAGATCATCGCTGACAAGAAGGCCGACGCCGCCCAGTGGGATGCCGACTTCGCCGCCTGGCAGAACGCCAATCCCGAGGGCAAGGCGTTGCTGGATGCCATCGTCTCCAAGGCGATGCCCGCCGATCTGGAGAAGCAGCTGCTCTCCGCCGTGCCCCAGAAGGACGTTGCCTCCCGCGCTTCCTCCGGCGCCATGATCCAGGTGGCCGCAAAGGCGATTCCCGCGCTGGTGGGCGGCTCCGCCGACTTGGCGCCCTCCAACAACACCTACATGAAGGAGATGGGCGACTTCTCCGCCGAGAACCGCGCAGGCCGGAACTTCCATTTCGGCATCCGCGAGCTGGCCATGGGACTCATCTGCAATGGACTCTCCCTCACCTACGCCCTGCCCTTCAGCGCGACCTTCATGGTCTTCTCCGACTACATGAAGCCCGCCATCCGACTGGCCGCCCTCCAGAAGCTCCACCAGGTCTACGTCTTCACCCATGACTCCTACGCCGTGGGCGAGGACGGCGCGACCCACGAGCCCATCGAGCAGCTGGCCATGTTCCGGAGCCTCCCCGGACTCACCCTCCTGCGCCCCGCCGAATCCCACGAGGTCGCCCTCGCCTGGGCCTACGCCCTGAAGACCGACCACCCCGTCGTCCTCTCCCTCACCCGACAGGCACTGCCCAATCTGCCCCAGGAGGTCGTGGAGAAGATGGATGTCTCCAAGGGCGCATACGTGGTCTCCTCCGACGCCGACTTCGAGGCGATCCTCATTGGTTCCGGCAGCGAACTGGCCGCCTGCGTGGCCGCCGCTGACGCCCTCCGTGCACAGGGCAAGAAGATCCGCGTGGTCTCCATGCCCTCCTGGGACCTCTTCGACGCCCAGAGCGCCGAATACAAGGAGAGCGTCCTGCCCGCCAGCTGCACCAAGCGCGTGGCCGTGGAGGCCGCCTGCACCATGGGCTGGAGCAAGTACGTGGGCGACAAGGGAATGGTCATCGGCCTGGATCACTTCGGCGAATCCGCTCCCTACAAGGTCCTGGCTGACAAATACGGCTTCACCCCCGAAAAGGTGACCGCTGCAGTGGCCAAGTATCTGGCATAACCGCCTAGAGAAAATCCCATAGAACGCAAAAACGCGCCGTCTGGCACGAGGGAATCAATTCCCTCCGCCAAACGGCGCGTTTTCCGTTTTACAGCCTTACTAGTCCTGAGTGGGGGCGTTCCGGAGTTTTTTGAGGAGTTCCTGGAAGTCCTGCCAAGTAGAGATCTTGACCACGTTGGCACGGAGTTCCCGGGGGAAACCGTGTCCGCAGATATAGCTGCATATCACCTTGCGTCCCAATATCATGGCGCCATGTTCTCCATATTCCTTCACCATTTCGGAGAGGTGTTGTTCCATGACCTGGAGGCGTTCCTCCCGAGAGATCTCGGGGGCTTTTCCATCTAGGATTTCGCGGAAGATCCAGGGATTCCCGAGGCATCCGCGGGCGACCATGACGCGGTCGCAGCCGGTCTCCTGCGCGAGCCATTCCGCGTCTGCGGTGGAGAAGATTCCGCCGTTCGCCACCACGGGGATGGAGACGCCCTCCCGGACCGCACGGATAATCTTCGCGTGAACGGGACCAGAATAGACCTTCTTTGCCAGGCGTCCGTGGATGGTGAGTCCCTGCACGCCCAGGGACTCCAGCATGCGCGCCACTTCCAGAGTCGGTGTGGGATCCTCCTCATCCAGAATCCGCATCTTCACGGTGAGACGTCCAGGCCATTCCTCCCGGAGTGCCTGCACGCACTCCCTGGCGAGAGCGGTCTCCCGCATGAGGGCGGCGCCCGCCTTCCGCTTCTGGACCTTCTGGACGGGACAGCCCATATTGAAATCCAGCACATCGAAATGCCAGGGGCCATCGCGGAGGATTTGCGCAGACTGCCGGACGTCCTTCGGAATGCTCCCCAGTAGTTGCACCTGGAGATATTCCTCCTCCTCGCCGCGGCGCAGAATGGACTCGCTATCCGGATTACCGTGGACAAGCGCCCCCGCATCAATCAGTGCGGTAGTGCCGTAATACAGTCCGTAGAGCCGGCAGACTCTGCGCAGCGGCAGATCCGTGTAGCCGGCCATGGGTGCCAGGAGTGGAGTGACGGAGGGCATATCTTCTGGAAATGGAAACGCGGCGCGGGGATGGCAATGGAGTCGTTGTGTGCGACTCGCCGAATCATCCCTGGCGCCGCGATGTTGGGAAGCGGTGGATTTTATCCGCCGCCGTGACGGTGGCTCTTTTAGAACTGCTTCAGGAAGCGGAGATCGTTCTCGTAGAGCAACCGGAGGTCATTGATTGCGTAGCGGATCATGGCGATTCGCTCGATGCCCATACCGAAGGCGTAACCGGAGAGCTTTTCGGGATCCCAGCCCACATTCTCCAGCACCTTGGGGTTCACCATGCCGGCGCCGGAGATCTCGATCCAGCCCGTGCCCTTGCAAACCTTGCAACCCTTTCCGCCGCAAATCATGCAGGAGGCATCCCATTCCACACTGGGTTCGGTGAAGGGGAAGAAGTGAGGACGGAAGCGGATCTTCACGGAGGAACCGAACATCTCCTTCGCGTAGTAGGAGAGGGTTCCCTTCAGATCCGCCAGAGAGACCTTCTTGTCCACATAGAGTCCCTCGATCTGGTGGAAGCTCATGCCGTGGGTGGCATCGGGGGTATCGCGGCGATAGCAGCGTCCGGGGCAGACGATGCGCACGGGGGGCTCGTGTGCCTGCATGGAGCGGACCTGGACAGGAGAGGTCTGAGTCCGGAGGATCATGGTATCGGGAGCCAGGAAGTCGTGGTGCTCCAGATCAAAGTAGAAGGTATCGGAGACCGCGCGAGAGGGGTGATCCTGGGGTGCGTTCAGGGCATCGAAGTTATGCCACACATCCTCCAGATCGGGACCATCCGCCACCACAAATCCCATGCGGCGGAAGATCGCGACGGCCTCCTCCATCACCTGGGTGATGGGGTGCTGGTGCCCGTGGCAGCGGCAGCGTCCGGGAAGAGTCACATCCAGGGCGTCGTGCTCCTCCTGCTGCTGAGCCAGGCGCGCCTGCGCTGCCTCAAAGGCGGCATTGATGCCATTCTTCACCTGGTTCAGAGTCTTGCCGACCTGGGGCTTCTCCGCGGCGGGCACCTTGCCCAGCTCGCTCATCATCGCAGGAAGAATGCCCTTCCGGCTCAAATACTTCAGCCGAAGCTCCTCCACCGCCGACGCATCCTGCGCCTTGGCGAGGGACTCCTGGACTTCCGCCAGGACGGCCTGCAACTTGTTCTCCAATTCGGTCATTGTGATGAACTCCAAATAGCTAAAGAAAAGGGGGAAGATCTCGCCGCGGGGGAAGCGCATCATAGTGCGAATTCCCCGTGTGACGGCGTGCTTGGTAATATACTCCCGCGGGGGTGGTTCGGGGTCTGCGAGGGCACTGCCCCAGAAATTCCGCAGGAGCACCGTGCGAGCTACTTTTTCGCCTGCCAGGGATATGCGGAGGAGTACCAGACGCGGACGTCATCGGGAGCGGAGCCACTCTCATAGAAGCGCCACTGGTAGGCGCCCGCCTTTCCGGGAATGAAGGAGCATCGTACCGTGTATTCGTCCAGCCACTCGACGGTGATTTCGCGGGCGCTGACGGGTCGTTCCACGCCATCGAGGGCCAGGACGGGATGCATTCGGAGCTGTCGTTCCACGGGCACGCGCGTAGGGAATGCCGCCTGGCAGACCAGCGGAGTCCAGCCCTCCTCCTGCCAAAAGAAATACCACGGCGGATCATACCACGTGCCGCCCTCCCAGCTCCATTGGGGGCGTGGCACGCCCCAATTCTGGGGAGCCAGTGCCCTCACGGCGGTCTCGTTCTTGCCGATTTCGGGCAGCCAATCGCGGGCGAAGGGCTCTTTCAGCTGGAAGCAAATGAAGCCCTCGGCGCCTAGCGCGCGGGCATCCCGGATCTCCTGTCGGAGCACCTCCACGGATTCACACATGTAGTTCGCCAATCCGGAGTAAATGGGGACCCGTCCAGCCACACGCCGCTGCTGGACCGCCAGCCAGCCGGCGGGCTCCTGGGGCTTTCCGCTGTAGTTCATGGGACACAGGAAGTCGATCAGGCCCTCCCGCACCCACTGATTGGCATCCTGCGCCACACTCTCCATGGCGCCCTCCTCCCAACCGTAGGTGGCGGCCGAAAGAGCCATTCGGGAATTCGCGGCGCGGAGCGCCTGGCGTGCGACTCGGACCAGATCGGTCACATTCTGCCGGCACCACTGCCGATATTCCTTGCGCAGTGCGCCGCCAGGCAGGATATCCGCTGGCCAGGAGGGAACGGCGCTCCCCAGGGACGCCTCGAAGTCCTTCCGTGCGCGAGGGGAGCAATCGTAGTCCCCGAGGGGGTATCGGATATAATCCAAGTGGATGCCGGAGACCCCGGGATACTTCCGTGCGATCTCCACCACCACATCCTGGAGGAGCCTCTGGTTTTCGGGAATTTGCGGAGCGAGGTAGTCGGACTGATTGCCCTCCTTGTCGATCTGAGTGCGTCCGGCATCCTGGTAGCGTTTTTTTACGACGGCGGGCGTATGCTCGCCCATATTGCAGACCACCACCCACACATGGAGCTGCACACCATACTTCTGGCAGGCATCCAGGCACTCCTGGAGGAGATCCCGGATGGAGCCGTCCTTCTGTTTGAGGGATGGATGTGGTGCGGAGACCTGGCTAGGATAGTCGCTGGAGGCCGTCCAGGAGAGATTTGCGAAGAGTGCATTGAAGCCGTTGTCGGCCAGCGCCTTCACCGTGGCATCCCATCCCCATCCGGAAATGCCCTGTGGGGAATGGATCCAGGCACCGCGCAACTCGGTGCCGGGGGCCTCCTGGGCGGAAAGCCGAAAGGCGCAGGCAAGAAGGAGCCCCAGCGTCAGGAGGAGTGCGGGGAGGGCGGAGAATCGGAGTCCTGTTTTCATCTCGGTAGGATATAGAAGCGCCCGGTTCCCGAGAGTGGGGAGCCGGGCGCGGAGGGGCAAGAGAGCGTATGTAGTTTCGAGCGCTATGCCTCGTCTTCCACCAGCGCCTTATGGAAGGCGATCTGCGCCTTCTTGTAGTCCTCGCGGCGCACGATGAACTGCATGTTGATCTGCCGGGGGCTCTGAACCATTGCCAGGGTATTGATATGGGCATCGGAGAGCGCCTTGGCCGCCTTGGAGAGGAAGCCGGGGATCTTCATGTTGGTGCCAATGATGGAGACGATGGCGGCGGGGAAGGAGTAGATGGAGGCCTGTGGCAGGCGCCGGCGGATGTCCTCCATGCAGCCCTCGATGGGCGCCTTCTTGCCGGGCACGAAGTGCGTGATGGTATTGGCGTTGGTGGTCTTCGTCACATAGCTGATGTGGTAGTCCACGAAGCTCTGGAGCAGGCTGTAGTCGTATCCGGGCTTGGAGACCATCTCGGGATCGACTACCTCGATGGCCACCACGTCGCTGCGTCCGCAGATCATCTCCACGCGGGGAGTGGGGGAGACATAGTCGCAGCTGATGAGCGTGCCGGGATTCTCGGGATCGAAGGCGTTCTTGATGCGGATGGGAATCCCGCACTGCTCCATTTCC
>CAZMWS010000101.1:0-7490 GCA_964570085.1 uncultured Lentisphaeraceae bacterium
AGCCTTCGTCAATGGATCACCCGTCACCGCCGCAATCCTGAAGGAGTTCGGCGATGCCCTGGTGGACATCCATGGCCCCAACGAGAGCCACTCCCTGCTGCAGCCCGCACGACAGCTCCGACTGCTGGATCTCTATTGCGGGGACGCCGCCGAGCTCTCCGCGGTCCAAGACGCCTGGAAGGAGCTCTCCCGCCTGAACAAGAGCCGCGAGGCATTGCTCCAGGAGGGCCTCGCTCCCGAGGAAATGGAGCTCCTGGCACACCAGCTCAAGGAGATCCAGTCCGCCGAATTGACTCCCGACGAAGAAGAGGGCCTCATTGCCCGCCATCGCCTGGTGGAGAACGCGGCGAATCTGCAGTCCATCGCCGGCGGGCTCTCCCAGTGGCTCTCCCAAGGCGAGGATTGCCTTGTGGATCAGCTGGCGCCCTGGATTCGCCAGGCCGAGGAGCTCTCCCGGCTGGATCCCGACAAGGGCGCAGAATTTCTCCGCCGACTAGATGCCCTCTCCAATGAAATGAATGACTTGGGCGCGGATCTTGGCGACTATGCACAGGGACTGGATTTTGATGGCGAGGCGCTCCAGGAGATGAATGCACGGCTGGATCGCCTCCAGAAGCTCAAACGCCGCTACGGTCCCACACTGGCGGATGTCATCGCCACCGGCGAACGGCTGTCCGCACGCCTCAAGCGCGCTTCCGGACGCACCCGGGAGCTGGAGGAGCTCTCCCAGAAATTAGATGACTGCCGCAAGCGCCATCTGGAGTACTGCGAAAAGCTTGGCGCGCTCCGTCGAAAGGGCGCATCGACGCTTTCCGAGGCCATCGTGAAGAAGCTCCAGCATTTGGGCTTCCAGAAGGCGCACTTCCAGGTGCAGCTCACCCCCTGCACGCCCTCTGGGTCCGGCGCCGAGACCGCGGAATTCCTCTTCGCGCCCAATGCCGGCGAATCCATGGCGCCTCTCCGACAGGCCGCCTCCTCCGGCGAGGTCGCACGCGTCATGCTCGCCATCAAGACCGTCCTCTCCCAGCAGGACGATATCCCTGTCCTCCTCTTTGACGAGATCGACGCCAATATCGGCGGGCGCACTGCCTTCGTGGTGGGACAGGAGCTCCATTCCCTGGGCGAGAAACACCAGGTCTTCTCTATCACGCACCTGCCCGTGGTGGCCGCCGCTGCCGACCGGCAGTATCTCGTGGAAAAGCACGAGGAATCCGACCGCACCATCGCCAGGATGCACCAGCTTACGCCCGACGAGCGCCTGAACGAGCTAGTCCGTATGCTTGGCGCCGAGTCCGGTGATGCCGCCGCCCTTGCCCACGCACGGGAACTCCTCCAGCATGCCAGCGCACCGGAGACGTGAGGAACCCACAGAACTTTCCGAACTATACGCCATGCTCCGGCGAATCCTTCCACAATTCCTTCTGACGACCGCGCTGGCATTATGCCTGGTGCTCGGCGTCGCCTCCTGCGGAAATCAGCCCCGCGTGGAAGAGACTCTGGTGCGCGCCATGGACGCAGCCAGCCAGGGGCGCTATCTGGAGGCCTCACAGCTGGCTCTGGAGTGCCGCCGATATGCCCCCGAATTGCCCGATGCCTGGATTCTCCATAGCTTCGCTACCTACATGGGTGCCAGTCGCGCCACCGCCCGGGAGCAAGCCGTCTATGATCTGAACAAGGCAACCCGGAGCTTCCCCGATCGCTACGATGCCTGGCTCTTCTACGGCTGGGCACTCCTGGAATCCGGCGAGAGCCGCGATGCCATCCATCCTCTGGAGGAGGCCCTCAAGCGCGTTCCGCAGGGTTCTCCCCATAAAGGGAAGATCCAGATGCTCCTGGGGAAGTGCTATCTGCAGAACAACCTCCAGGCGCAGGCCCTCACCATCCTCCAGCCCCTCCGCGTCAAGGAGCCCTACCGCTCCAGCCCCGAACTCTATAATGCCTTGGGAAAACTCGCCATCATGCGGCAGAATCCCCAGAGCGCAAAGAACTTCTTCCTGGAGGGACTCCGTTTCGCCCCACGCGACGAAGTCCTCCTGCAGAATCTGGCCGTCACCTGCGATCTCTATCTCAAGGAGACCAAAGAGGCAAAAAAGGCATATATCCAGTGTCTCCAGGTCAAGCAGAAGGGCCGACAGGACCCCGAGGGCTGCCAGAGAATCACCAATCGCTTGCGCGCGCTCACTCGTCGTTCTAACTAGCCACAGTCTTGCGTATCCCAGAGGCTACAATCGAAGAGATCCGTCGTCGAACGGACATCCTGGACGTGTGCCGCGCCTTCAACATTGAATTGAAGAAGGCGGGCAACAACACGTACAAGGCATGTTGTCCATTCCACCAGGAAAAGACGCCGTCCTTCAATATCAACCCCAGCAAACAGGTATACCACTGTTTTGGATGTGGCGTCGGGGGCGGCGTCTTCCATTTGGTGGAGTCATTATTGAATTCGGATTTTGTGGGCGCCATGCGCTGGCTGGCGGATCACTATGGCATCACGATCCCCCAGGAGAGCTACGAGAATTCGCGGGAGGGCGCACGTCGCCGTGAGACCCACGATAATGGCATGAAGCTTTTAGACGAGCTGGCGGGTTTCTACCAGAGTTGCTTGAGTTCTCCACAGGGCGCGGAGGCGCGGAGCTATCTCGCCAACCGTGGACTAGACGAAGAGACCATCCAGAAGTATCGCTTGGGCTATGCGCCCATCTCCCGCGAGGAAACCTGCGGCTGGGCCCTCAAGCGCGGGTACTCCGCGGATCTCCTGGTCGCCACCGGCGTGGCAATTCAGCGCGACGATGCCTCCCGGCGAATCTTCGACCGCTGGAATAACCGAATCATGTTCCCGATCTGCGATGAATTGGGACGAGTGGTCGGTTTTTCCGGACGCGTCTTCGGACCCAATCCCCCGCAGAATGTGGGCAAATACGTCAATAGCCCCGAATCCGAGTTCTTCCATAAAGGTCGCATCCTCTACGGCTTCCAGTTTGCACGCACCGCGCTGGGGAAAGCCGGTCGCGGACTCGTCTGCGAAGGGCAGCTGGATGTGATTGCGTGCCATCGCGCCGGAGTCCAGGAAGCCTTTGCCGCCCAGGGCACCGCCTTCACGGAAGACCACGCCAGGATGCTCTCGCGCACCGGTGTCCCACGAATCGATCTGGCCTTCGATGGCGATGCCGCCGGCATGAAGGCGACTCTTCGCACACTCTCCATTTTGCTTGCCGCCGGATTAGATGTGGGGGTCATTCTCCTTCCGCAAGGCGAGGATCCCGATAGCCTCTTCCAGAAGGGCGGCGCAAGCGCCATCCAGAAGGTCATGGGCGCCCCACAGCCCGCCATTCCCTATGTTTTGCGGAAATTCACCGAGGCGCATCCCAATGGCACCCCCGAGGACAAGAGCGCCATCGTCACGCAGATGCTGGAGATCCTGGCCGCCATCCCCAACGAGATCACGGCATATGGATACTGCCAGGAGCTGGCGAAGAATCTGAATGTCCCCGAGCAGATTGTGGTAGGACAGCTGAAGCGCCGGAAAGCGGTGCAGGCGCAAGAGGAGGCCCGTCAGCGGCAGTATACCTACGGCGCTCCCCGTCGTCCGGGAGCTCCCAATGAAGGCTATGCGCCAGAGCAAGCGCCCGAGGCGGGCGTCCGCGAGGCCCCCAAGAACCTATTCCATGATCTCCATGGCACTCAGGCTCTTGCGGAGACCATGCTGGATCTCTGCCTGCACTTCCAGGAGGCCGCAGAAAATTGGCAGGACCTCCGCATGGACGAACTCCTTTCTCCCGAAAATCCCGTGGTGCAGGCGCTGAATTTTATCTTGGCAAGCACTGCCGAACAGGACTGGGAAGGCGCCGTCCAGCAGGTCATGCAGGGCGATATGGCTTCCGATCCCGCCGTCAGCAAGCTCCTCACGGTCTCTCTCTATGACGACCAACAGCGGAATCCCGATGGATCCCTCCCCGCCGTCGTCCTTCAGGCCATGCAGGATTGCCAGAAGCGACTGGAAATCCTTCAGTTAGAGGATCGACAGCGGAAGCTCTCTCGAAAGATGGCAGAGGCCTCCCCCTTCGACGACGATCTCCAGATGCTCCGCCAGGCAAAGGAAATGGCTCAGCAGAGAGCCACCCTCCGCCAACGCCCGAACAGCCAGTAAGCTCTGCAGAAGCGCAACAGGGTACCGCCGGCAGGCGGAAGAACCTAGGTGGGGGATATCCAAAGGACTGGGGGCAAGCCCCCCCCGCACCCCCAAATACCCTAGGGAAGCGGCAGTGTGTATATAGGGGTAGAACCGTACCGCCGGTAGGCGGAAGGAACCTAAGCGGGGATATCCAAAGGACTGGGGGCAAGCCCCCCGCCCCCCCCCAATACCCTAGGGTAGCGGCAGTGTGTATATAGGGGTAGAACCGTACCGCCGGTAGGCGGAAGAAATTAGGTGGGGAATATCCAAAGGACTGGGGGCAAGCCCCCCGCACCCCCCAATACCCTAGGGTAGCGATAGGGTGTACCGCCGGTAGGCGGAAGAGCGCCTGCGGGACCTTGCAAACCTACTCCCTACTTCCTTCTCCCCACTACCTAGCAAAGGCGGGGGTCCGGGGGCGGCAGCCCTCCGTCCTTTGGAGATCTTCCTGCGAAAACCGCACTAGGAAGGAATGCTCCGGTGGTAAGCCCGCGCCGCCTTGCGGCCCAAAAGCCGCCCCGTACCGCCGGCAGGCGGAAGAGCGCCTGCGGCACCTCATAAGCTAGCCACTATCCACTATCCTGCTAAATACTAATCAATTGTGTTTGTTCGAGGCATCGAGAGAACGCAACTGATCCCGGATCATGGCGGCGCGTTCGAATTCGAGGGCATCGGCGGCGGCGTGCATTTCGGCCTCCATTTGTCGGCGTGCCTCGGCGATATCGTATTCGTATTCGGCGGCGTCCTCGGCGACCACGGAGTCCTTTCCCCTGCCCTTTCCCTTGCCATTCTTGGCATTGGCATTCTTTCCGGCGAATGCGCGGGCGACGGTATCGCGGGCTTCCTGTTCCACGTGGAGGCTCTCCTGGACGGCGCGTTTGATGGTCTTCGGGGTGATATGGTGTTCCTTGTTGAAGGCCATCTGCTGTTCCCGCCGGAAATTCGTCTCCTCGACGAGTCGTTTAATGGAGTCGGTGATATTATCGGCGTAGAGGATGACCCGTCCTTCGGCGTTTCGTGCAGCGCGTCCGGCGGTCTGAATGAGGCTGGAGGCGCTGCGGAGGAATCCCTCCTTGTCAGCATCCATGACGATGACCAGCGCGACCTCGGGGAGATCCAGTCCTTCGCGGAGGAGGTTGATTCCGACCAGGCAATCGAAGTCGCCGGCGCGGAGGCTCCGGATGATCTCCACGCGTTCCAGGGCATCCAGTTCCGAATGGAGATACCGGCTGTTGATGCCGACCTTTCGAAGATATTCGGAGAGCTCCTCTGCCATGCGCTTGGTGAGGGTAGTGACCAGCACGCGCTCCTTCTTTTCGGCCATGGTGCGGATTTCGTCGATGGCGTCGTCCACCTGTCCCTCCAGGGGGCGGATTTCCACGGCGGGATCCAGCAGTCCGGTGGGTCGGATGATTTGGAGGACGGGTTTTGTGAGAGAGAGCTCGTATGCCCCGGGGGTCGCGGAGACGAAGAGCACATTCTTCTGGAGGGACTTGAATTCGTCGTATGCCAGGGGGCGGTTATCCAATGCGGAGGGCAGCCGGAAGCCGTTGTCCACCAGGACCTGTTTTCGGTTCCGGTCGGCATTCTGCATGGCGTGGAGCTGTGGGAGCGTCACGTGGGATTCGTCGACGATGGTAAGGAAGTCCTTCGGGAAGTAGTCGATGAGAGTGAAGGGCCGGCTGCCGGCGGGTCGTCCGGTGAGATGGCGGGAGTAATTTTCGATGCCCTTGCAGTATCCGATTTCCTGGAGCATTTCCAGATCGTAGGTCGTGCGCTGGTGGATGCGCTGTGCCTCCACCAGTCGGTTTTCCGCCTCGAAATCGGCGACCTGCTGCTGGAGTTCCAGCTGGATGGAGCGGCGGGCGCGCTCCATTTTCTCTTGGCTGGTCACGAAGAGCTTGCAGGGGAAGACGATGGCCTCCTTGGTGCTCTCCACAACCGTGCGGCTCATGGCATTTCGGTAGACCATGGACTCGATGGTATCGCCCCAGAACTGGATTTCCAGGTAGTCCTCGCGGTGGGAGAGATAGATCTCCACCGTATCGCCCTTGGCGCGGAATTGTCCGCGTTCCGGCGCGATGTCATTCCGGGTATACTGGAGTTGCACCAGCTTTCGGAGGAGTTCTTCGCGGGAGAGGCTCTGGTCGATGACGATGCGCTGCTCCATGGAGGCGAATTCCTCGGGATCGCCCATGCCATAGATGCAGGAGACGGATGCCACCACAATGACATCCTTTCGCTCCAGGAGCGCGCCAGTGGCGGCGAGGCGGAGTCGTTCCAGTTCGTCGTTGATGGCGGAGTCCTTGTCGATATAGGTATCGGTGGCCGGGATGTATGCCTCCGGCTGATAGTAGTCGTAATAGCTGACGAAGTATTCCACGGCGTTCTCGGGGAAGAACGCCTTGAGTTCGCTATAGAGCTGGGCGGCCAGGGTCTTGTTGTGGGAGATCACCAGCGTGGGCATCTGAAGGTGCTGGATGACATTCGCCATGGTGAAGGTCTTGCCGCTTCCCGTGACGCCCTGGAGGGTCTGATAATGCAGATGCTTCTTCTGGATGCCCTCCACCAGCTGCTCAATAGCCTGCGGCTGATCGCCGGCAGGAGAATATTCTGAATGGAGGCGAAAAAGCTTTTCCATGGAACCTATTAGTACTTAGCAGGATAGTGATTAGTGGCTAGCGATAAGGTCGCTGCGCGGCTCTTCCGCGACACGGGTCGCGGCATGAAAATACCGCCGCAATCGCGGCGGAAGAGCGCCTGCGGCACCAAATAAACTAATCACTAACCGCTAATTACTAGCTACTTAGAATGCATTGCGCTAGAGTTTCAATGCATTCTTGACTTCCTCGACGAGATCGAGTTTTTCCCAGGGGAATTCGTCCCAGCCGAAGGGTCCGTATGCGGCGCTCTGCTGGTAGTTCCATCCGGTGGGGGTCAAGAGCCCCAGTGCGCGGGAGATTTGTGCGGGTCGGAAATCGAAGGGCTTACGGCTCTGGAGCATTTCGACCACGGCGTCCTCGGAGACCTTCCCGGTTCCGAAGAAGTCCACATGGAAAGAGAGGGGATCGGTGACGCCGATGGCATAAGCGACCTGCACCTCGCAGCGTCGTGCGGCGCCAGCGGCGACCAGGGTCTTGGCGACCTTTCGGAGGAGGTAGCAGGCGGAGCGATCCACCTTGCTGGGGTCCTTGCCGCTGAAGGCGCCGCCGCCGTGACGGCCCGCACCGCCGTAGGTATCCACGATGATCTTCCGTCCAGTGACGCCGGTATCGCCATTGGGTCCGCCGGTGACGAAGTTTCCGTTGGGGTTGATATA
>CAZMWS010000102.1:0-7416 GCA_964570085.1 uncultured Lentisphaeraceae bacterium
AATAGAATCAAGAGCACACACCGACTTTTTTCCTGTTTTTTTCGAACTTTCTTCGCCTCTTCCCTCGCTGGTGCCCCAAGAAAATGAGGCGTAGTTCAAGTTTAACAACCTGTCCCACACCAAGCCTAACCGCTACGCAAAAAGGGCCCGCCGGCATTCAAACCGCCGGGCCCTTCGCATGTCCGGGCTATCCCAACGCACGCAGGAGCCTTGCCCCCCCCTGACTTTCCTGCGTTTTTTTACGCCTCCACGACCATCGGCGTCGTGACGGACTTGCCGTCCAGAGCGATATAGCAATCCCAATGGAACTTCACGGGACAGCCCTCCGGTTCCGAGTAGTGGATGGTGATTGCACCGCTATTTTCATCCCGTGCAAAGGTAAATCTGACCGGAGCGTGTTCGGTGCTCGAAATGCCATACGGTAGCAGGCCTTGCTTCAGACACGACAGTCCACTCTGACTTATGCCATAGAGGACGCTACTGAGTTGCTCCGGATGGCTGGCACCGACAAATTTCTCCACTGCATCCGCGAATTCTTCGGCGGCGCGCGCCCCCGCCGCACTAATAATGTCACGGTGGATCCGCACCTCGCTTCCATCGGGGAAACGCGCGACGAAGGCGTTTTGCTCATCGGAAAGCACCGAGTCAGTCGTGCCGTAATACGTCATCCCATCTGGACGAGGAAGATCCATAAGTGCCTGTTTACGGGCGCCTTGTGTAGTGCCATCCAGGTCATGGAAACTACTGGTATAGCTTGCCATATAGGGCGCATCTGGGATCGGGCTGTTTTCTTTCATGAGCCTGGCGACTTCCTCCAGCGGCAAGCCACTCGAATTCAACGCGAGGCCTATTGGCCCCAACAGATTTTGATCGCCATTGAACTCCTTGGGAATAATTTCATCTTGGATGCGATAAAGATCCCAAGTAATGATCTGGGACAGGGATTTTTCGAGAAGATCCGGGACATTCGGGAAGAGCAGTGTCAGCAAGTTCTCGCGCGTCAACGTGCCATTGCTCTCCATGAGGCGGATTTCATCGATGTGACGCATGACACACGCGGTGAATCTTTGCGCCTCAGAACTGAAATCCTTCTCCTTCGGCTGATTCACACTGGTGCGCAGCGGTGCGACAAGTTCAAAGAGCCCGTAGACGAAATGACGGAGTTTCGGCGGCATCTGCGCAAGCGAAGTGGTGTATCCGGTGGAATAATTTCGTCCAAAAAGTGCCGTGGCGGGATTATGCTCCATGCCAAAGATTTGCTCCGGGTCCTCGCTTTCCAGCGGAATCTCCGCGTTCCCCGCGATCTCCTCAAAGAGGAACTTTTCGAATGCGGGGGCGCAGTTGCTGCGGAAAAGCGTATCCTCCGCATTCAGGAGAGTGATGGAGGAATTGTCTGTCGTCTGAGGCGCATTGGCATTCTTTTGGGCCTCAATCGTCTGCACCATTCCCGCAAACCAGTCCTTGAATTGCTCCTGGAGGCGCAATCCCTTGGCGAAATTCCCCAACGAGGTAACGAAGCGTCCGCCGAAGCTGTAGAGTCGTCGGGCGGGGCTATTGCTGTCGAGCGCCGCCTTGAGCGCGACCTCCGTGGAACAGTGTGTCGCCAACTGATACAGCCGGAAGACATTGCACAGGGTGGAGATCTCGCTCGGGTGATAGCCGGCCTTCAGCGCCGCTTGCTCCACGTACTGGCGGCAACCATAGGAGGCATCGATGCGATTCTGCAATTCCACGTTATTCGCCTGAAACAGGATATCAACGACAATCCGCTTAATCCTCTCAGGCTGCGTCTTCTCCTCTGCCGACAGACGGCCATACGCCTCGCGCAACGCCGCGCCCCGCTCGGTGCCCAAGCCGAAGATCGCCAGCTTTTCCGCATTCGTAGGGAGGTAATTAAACAGCGTGCCATTCACTACCGCAAGGACCGTCTGGTCAATCATCGCCATGCGCTCCTGGATAATCGGCTGCGCTATCGCCCGGAAGGCGCCACGGATCTCCTCGGGACTCTTCGCGGAATGCTCGCCGCTCTCGATCTTGTCACTCAGCTCCTGCAAGACTCCCATCTCTGCCTCAGAGAAGCCGATTGTCTCCAAACCGAGAGCCATTCCCACCGTGCTTGCCGACTCCATGAGACAATCCTGGAGCAATGGCTTCCATCCGTCCTTATGCAAGGAATCCACCGTTGCGCCACGCTCCGCCAGACCGCGCATCTCTTCCGAGAGACCGCTGAGGATCCCGCGGGCGGCCTCCGGACTGCCGGCATCGACCAGCTGCTTCTGCAACTCCGGATGCGCCTTCTCTAGCAAGCCAGCGAGGCGCTTCGCCGTTTCGGCATTCTTGCAACCGGCACCCTCAAGTATCGTCTTGAACTCCGCCGCGACAAATTTGTCGGCACAGACCTCCAGGCCACTCTCGAGATAGCACTCCCGCAGCGAATCCAAGATGACCTCGCGGTCCGCCGCACTCTCGACCTCGCAGAAATTCTGGATATCGGCATCCCTGGCGAAGCCGCTGACGCCCTCCTCCACGGCGGCGATCCCATCGCCGAAATGCCTGGCGGCCTCGGCGCGGCATTCGCTCGCCATCATTGCGACATCATGGGGGATCACCCGCTGGGGATCCTTCGAGGTAAGCACATCACTGAACACGGCATTGCACTCCTTCGGAGAAAACGCGGGGATATACGCCTGGCCTTCAGCCTCCACATTGCAATGGGGACACTCTTCCAGCCTGCCCAGTAGAGCATCTCCCGCAATTCTGTGCTTGTGGTCAGCCGACAGTTGGAAGGCCAATACATATATGTCGGATATTGACATATCATTCACGCGGGATAGAGTGGCAAAATCATGGACTCCGCGCTCCTGCATTAACACCACGGCCGCGGTACGCAACTTAATCGAACCTTCATTCGTCAGCATTTTTAGAGGCTGCGTCCCCAGATCCGTCGTCCAAGAATAACGCGCACTATGCAGTTCTCTTGACGCACAGCCTCTGCCTACCGCAAGAAATTCTTCGCGTGCCGCCATTTGCGCATCGTTCGGGCCCTTGCTGTATGTGAGGCGCTGGATTTGCTCATCCAGACGACGAACCACCTCGGCCTCCGAGGCACCGGCCGCAATCCGGACGCTTGCGCCCGAGGCGGAGGTCGTAAAGGTCAGTTCGCACTGCCGCTCCGCGCTGGGTGCGTTATTCGACCGCTGCAGGATACTATTGCGCTGATCCTTCGCATACCCCAGGGCCAATTCGCGATCGCCCTGCGGCAGGAAGTCCGTATCCCCCGCTAACGTCTGCTGATAGACAGAGATGAGGCGATTGGTGTCAATCCCGCGCTGCTTCGCCGTCGCGGCCTCCGCCGCCTCGCGCTTCTGCAGGACTTGCGCTTGCTTGCTCTCCGAACGCCCCGCATACAACTGCGCACTCGTGCGAATCGTCGCCCCGCCCGCAGACGCATTGATCGCTTCCGCATTGCGATCCAGGATCTGTCGGATCTGCTGTCGTGACAACGGCTTACAACTACGATCAGCAAGCGTCTTATCATTGGCGTCCGTCGGCGCCAGACCGAGCTCCGAACGCACGCGGTTGATTTCGTCAACGCCCACACCATTGGAGGAAAGCGCCCTGACAAAGGCGTCCTTGATCACCATCACCTCGGTGTGATCCAGCTTCGTGTTATTGAGGCTAACCCAATGGACATGGTTGTTGATCTTGGTCAAGCGTGTTTCGCTGGACAACTTGACCTCGCCGGCATTGTAATCGCCTTGGGAGAGCTTCTGGAACTCTTGAATGGAGATATTTACGTTTGAGAAATCGATCCCGCGTGACATCTTCGTTCTCTCCTTACATTCAAGGGGTTATGACTTGGTTTGACCAGAAGCTCCGCCAACAGGCCCCCCGGAGTCCTCCGGAGCATCTGCACACTTTTCGCTTCCAGCGCAGGCCAACGCAATAAGAAAGCCCGCCAGAGCAATTCAGGCGATTTCTATAACCTCGGCATCCCTAGACAATTGCTCTGCAACAAGGCGATTTACCGCTTTGCGCTGTATTGGTAAGGTAGCCCGTGAAAGCCACCTCGCCTCCCCCCTCTCTGATTCCTCTCCCCCGCTACGGCACTGCCCACTTCAGCCCCCCTCGGGAGTCATTTGGCAGCGCCGCAAAGATATCGCAATAACTTCAAAAATGCAAACAACTTACGGTTAGTTTCTCAAAACCGCCGGCTTTACAAACACCGCCTGTCGGACATAGAGGGGCTCGGTGGACTTCTCCTGTTCGGCGGCGTCTTTGGGCCAGGGATAGAATTCCTCGGGGGCGGACAGGAGGCAGCATGCGGGGACGCCCTCCAGAATCAGGGTCTTCTCCTTCACCTCCGCGGCGGGGCAGATGGCGAGGATTTCCGGCTGGACGGTGGCGTAGCGTGCGCAGGCGTTCTCGGGGGACAGGAGTGCCTCGGGAGGCAGTGCCTCGGGGGCAGCCAGGAGTTTCAGGGCGCCATCGGCCTGTCGCTGGAAGCGCGCCAGAAGGACCTCGCCGCAACGGCCATCATGGAGGGAGCCCAGGATCTCGCCGGCCGTGCCCTCGGGGAGTGCGCAGGCAAGGGCGTAGGCGGAGGGGACGCCACGAAGGACGGCGCCGCTGGAGAGCGCCACACCCTTCACTGCCGCAATGCCACAGCGCAGACCCGCAAAGGATCCCGGTCCGATGCCCAGAGACCACTTGCTGACCTGTGAGAAGGTGGCATTTGCCTTGTTCAAACAGTCCTGGAGCCAGGGAACCAGGAGCCGGTCGCTCTCTCGTCCCACAGCGGGGAGTCTCTCCTGCAAAATGGTGTTTCCATTTTCATCTCCCAGGCAGAGAGAGAATCCCAGGGAGGTATCCAATGCGGCAGTCAGGTTGTTCATAGCTTGTTAAAGATTCTGCATTCGTGTTCGGAGCGCGCCAGCAACTGCTGACAGGACTCCTCTCCCCGGCGGTAGCAGGAAGAACCGAGGAGATGATCAAAATGGGTGGCGTTGAATTGGAGGGTGTCGGGGTATTCCCGTCGGACGGCTTCCAGGAATTCCAAGGCGGGGGCAAAGCTCCGGCATTTCACCGGGTCCGTAACCACGAAACGCACTCCGCCACAAGGAATTCCGGCGTGCTTATTGCAGGTCGGCGTAAAAGTAGCCGGCTCCAGAGTCAATCCGGGAAATTCGTGGTGATCCATGGCCTGGAGCACCCGTGCGCCATCCACGAAGGGCGCGCCCACCAACTGGAAGGGCGCCGCCGTGCCGCGCCCCTCCGAGAGATTCGTGCCCTCGAAGAGGCAGGTGCCGGGATAGCAGCAGAGTGCCTCGAAGGTCGGGAGATTCGGAGATGGAGGACCCCATGGGACGCCGAACTGCGGAAAGAGGACCGGGCGGTCTTGATCAGATTTTCCGGGGAGTTCGTAGCTTAAGACAACGAAGTCCGCCTCAGGGATGATGCCCTCCTTTATGTGGGCATAGCCCGCGTATTCGCCCAGGCTCATGCCATGGCGGACGGGGACCGCGCAGGCGCCCACATCGGAGCGCTGTGACGGTTCCAGAAGAGGCCCCTCCAGGATCTTCCCCAGGGGATTCGGACGATCCAGAATGCTGGCCACGATGCCATGAGCGGCGCAGCCCTTCAGCACTTGAAAGACCGTGTGGGCGTAGGTGTAGTAGCGGACGCCCACATCGGGAAGATCGATGAGCAGCGCCTGGAAGCGTTTCCAGGCGTCCTCGGGGAGGCTCTTCTCCTTCCCGTAAAGGCTAACCACAGGCAATCCGGTGGCGGCGTCCCGTCCATCGGGGACCTCCTCGCCTGCCTGGAGGGCGCCCGCCAGACCGTGTTCCGGGGAGAGCAGCAGCGTCAGATTCACGCCGCCCTGGAGCAACCGGTCCGTCGTCCGGACACCCTGGGAATCCCGTGCGGCGTCATTGGTGAGCAGTGCGCAGGGGATTCCGCAGTAGTCCTGGAAGGGGAAGTCATCGATGGCGTAAAGTGTAGCGCTCATGCGTGTTCTCTCCGCTGGCTCGTGGAGGGGATTTTCAGGATATCGCGGTATTTCGCCACAGTTCGGCGCGCCACCGCGAATCCCTCCTTGGCGAGCATATCGGAGATCGCCTGGTCGGAGAGGGGCTTCCGGCGATTCTCCGCCTTGACCATCTCCTGGATGCGCTGCTGAATGCGCTGGCTGGAGACATCCTGAGTGCCGTCCTCAGAGCGGAATTTTGCGGAAGAGAAGAATTTTCCGAATTCGAAAATACCCCAGGGAGTACTCAGGAACTTTCCCTTCACGGCACGGGAGATGGTGCTCTCTGCGCGGCCTAACTCCCGCGCCACATCGCCCTGGGTCAGGGGCCGCAGATCCGACAGGCGACCCGTGCGGAAGAACTCGGGCTGGAAGCGCAGAAGGACCTCCGCCACCCGCTCCACCGTGCGCTGGCGCAAATCGATGGCGTGGATGAAATCAGTGGCGTCGGCCAAATTCCGACGAAGGAAATCCCGTGCCTCACGGGCCTCCTGGCGGGCGGCACCCTTCTCGCCGCTGACCGCCGCCTCCTCCAGTTCCTTCAGACGAGCCACATTCTCGGCATCCAAGGCAATGGTGGAGAGGGCATCGTGATTGGAGCGAATGAGCCAGTCGCCCTTCGCGTTTTGCTCCAAATAGACATCGGGGAGCACGGCGGGCGCGGTGGGGCAATAGAGGTCTTCGCCCGGATAGGGATCCAGCTTCCGGATGCGCTGGATGGCCTCCTGAATCTCGTCCAGGGCGCAATCCATCTTCCGGGCGATCTCGGGAAGGCGGTTCTTCTCCAGCAAATCGGAATAATCGTGGAGGATCTCCCACTCCAGGCTGCCCTTGAGGCGCTCCCGCTCCAACTGCAGCAACAGGCACTCCCGGAGGGAGCGCGCACCAATGCCGGCGGGCTCCAGGCTCTGGAGATGGCGAATCGCCTGCGCGAGCTCCTCTTTTGTGGCGCCCGTGGACGCCATGAGCTCCTCGTCGGTGCCCTCCAGGTATCCCCGGCTGTCAATGGCCAAACAGAGATCCTGACAGATCGCGCGAATGCGTGGCGGCCACTCGGAACGCTGCTGGCACTGCCGCGAAAGCTGCTCCGTCAGTCCCTCCTGACGGGTAATGGACTCGAAGAAATGCTGCCGGCGCTTGTCGGCATCGGCATCCCAGTTGGTCTCGGAACAAAGGCGTCCGCCCTCCCAGGTCTCATCCATATGCTGAAGGCTATCGGATTCGCCGGTGCTGGCGGCATCGCCATTGGGCTCCTGGGAGGGGGCTCTTCCCTCGGGGGGGTTCTCGGTATCTGCGCGCAGGAGGTCGTCGCGGTATTCTCCGCCATCGCCATCCCACTCCCGCTCCCGGCGCTGCTCTTCCGCGCGGTTCTTCGGGGATTCGGGGAG
>CAZMWS010000103.1:0-7344 GCA_964570085.1 uncultured Lentisphaeraceae bacterium
TGCCTTCTGGATAAAGGAGAGCGCGGGCAGTCCTGCGCCATTGCGGAGATTGCCCATGGGATGCGCCACATTAGAGTTGTAGCGGACTGCGGAGGCGTCGGCGACCTCCGGGGAATTCACTACCACGCAGTCGCCCTGGATCTCCGCCTGCGCGGGATGGAAGACGCCATCTGCGCCGGCGACCTCGAAGCCCTTGAGCGCCTCCGCGCCCTCGGAATGGAGGCCCTGTCCGTATTGAAAGTGCAGGCAGAGCTTCGCTGTGCCCTGATGGCTGATGGAATCCAGGGTGGGTCCCTGGGGCACCACGCTGGCGTCGCCATAGACCCGCGACAGCGCCTGCAGGAAGAGCCGGTATCCGAAGGTGCGCTTGTCGTGGGGATGGATATCCTGGGCCTCGAAGAGCGCCAGATCGCTGGCGGTGATCACGCCGGTATTGGGCACTGCGAGAGCTGCGCGGCGCTGCGCGTCCTGGACGCGGAGCCAGAGCTCGGGGTGTTTCGACTCGAAGTTCGCCAGCTGCACAAAGAGGAAGGGGAATTCCTCGCCCTGTCCCCAGGTGCGCCGCCAATCGCGGATCAGATCGCAGAAGCGCAGATAGTAGAGCTGTGTGCGTTCCGCGTTATCCGCGTCCTCCTCGCCCTGATACCAGAGCACTCCGCGAATGGGGAATGGGACGATGGGGCGGATCTTGTTATCGAAGAGCCGATGCGGCTGATTCTTGTCGCTAGGCACATCGTGGGCCCGTGCTTCAATGATCCTTGCCTGGAAGGCGTATTCCACACAGGCCTTCCAGGGTGTTCCGTCGCAGAGGGGAATGGTCTCGCCGGTGACCGTATTCTTCAGGCAATAGAGGCGTTCGGAGCCCCCGAAGCTGCCATCGTAGTAGAAGCAGAATGCGCGGACCGCCACCAGATTCCGACCGGGCTTCACCAACTCGCCGGGCACGGAATAGACGCGGGGCTCGCACCAGTGCCGTGTCTCGAAATCCTTTCCCGTGGCGCCCACCTGGACGCCGTTGAAGTAGGAGACATCATGCTTGTCCACGGGGCCGATATGGAGTTCCAGGGGCTGTCCCGCCCAGCTGGCGGGCACCGACACCTCCCGGCGCACCCAGATGGCGCCGTGAGTAGAGAACTTCTGTCCCATCCAGGAGCCCGGGATCTGCAGTGTCCCCCACTGGGAGTCGTCCAAATCAGGGGAGGCGTAGCCCTTGGCGAAGCCCTGGTTGCCACGGTCCTTCTCGGTGACTTTATTGAAGTCGTCCAAATACTCGTCCTTGATGCAGCCAGAGAGTCCCTCCCTGCCATCCAAGATGCTCCAGCGGCTGGGATCATTGGCCGCCTCGTCAGAACGACGCAACTCCTCCCGGTTCTCGGGGCGTTCCGCCAGCGCCTCGCGGCTTATCCAGGAGGCGACCACGGTGCCGCCCCAGGAGGAACTGACGATGCCCACGGGGATCTCCGGGAAGCGCTTGCGCAGATTCAGCGCGAACCATGCGCCGATGGCAGTGAAGTCCCGGGCGCTCTTCGCGTCAGAGAGCCGCCACTCTCCGCCGGCGGGCGGCTCCATTCCGGGATTGCAGACGCTGTCGTTGATGGTCGTGAAGCAGCGCAGCAGCGGATCCTCGCCACCCTCTTTCAGAAAGTCCTCGGTCTGCTCCTGGGGATCGCCGGCGCCGAAGGTCTTTAGGGGGAACTCCGCATTGGACTGCCCAGATACCAGCCAGACCTCGCCGACCACCAAGTCCCGAACCACACATTCCTCGTCGCCACAGGTGATCCGTAGCTCCAACGGACCGCCCGATTCCAGCGCCGGGAAGCGCAATTCGAAATGGCCGTCCCAGGAGGTGAGCCCCTGCGCCACACGATCGACGCCCAGGGTTCCCCGGACCACGGTGCGCTTGGCGTCACACCATCCCCAGACGACGACGGGCTTGCCGCGCTGAATCACGGCATGATCAGACCAAATGGATGCGAGTCTCATAGCAGATGAAAGGAGTCGAGCAATCGGTGGTTATGCCTTCTGGATAAAGGAGAGCGCGGGCAGTCCTGCGCCATTGCGGAGATTGCCCATGGGATGCGCCACATTAGAGTTGTAGCGGACTGCGGAGGCGTCGGCGACCTCCGGGGAATTCACTACCACGCAGTCGCCCTGGATCTCCGCCTGCGCGGGATGGAAGACGCCATCTGCGCCGGCGACCTCGAAGCCCTTGAGCGCCTCCGCGCCCTCGGAATGGAGGCCCTGTCCGTATTGAAAGTGCAGGCAGAGCTTCGCTGTGCCCTGATGGCTGATGGAATCCAGGGTGGGTCCCTGGGGCACCACGCTGGCGTCGCCATAGACCCGCGACAGCGCCTGCAGGAAGAGCCGGTATCCGAAGGTGCGCTTGTCGTGGGGATGGATATCCTGGGCCTCGAAGAGCGCCAGATCGCTGGCGGTGATCACGCCGGTATTGGGCACTGCGAGAGCTGCACGGCGCTGCGCGTCCTGGACGCGGAGCCAGTTTTCAGGGAACCTCGTCTCGTAGTTTGCCAACTGTACGAAGAGGAAGGGGAATTCGTCACCCTGCCCCCACGCGCGCCGCCAATCGTGAATCAGATCGCAGAAGCGCAAGAAATAATATTCGGCTTTCTGGTCATTCTCCGTGTCGTTTTCGCCCTGATACCAGAGCACTCCGCGAATGGGGAATGGTAGGATTGGTCGGATCTTGTTATCAAAGAGCCGGTGGCAGGAGTTCCATGCTGCCGGCTGAAGCATCGAATCAGGTGGAACCTCGCCGCACTGGAAAGCGTATTCCACGCAGGCCTTCCAGGGTGTGCCATCGCACAGTGGGATAGTCTCGCCCGTGGCAGAATTCTCCAAGTAGTAGTTCTTCTCCACACCGCCGAGACTCCCGTCGGTATAGAAGGAAAATGCGCGGATCGCCACCAGATTCCGTCCGGCCTTCACCAGTTCGCCGGGCACCGGGTAGACGCGGGGCTCGCACCAGTGCCGTGTCTCGAAATCCTTTCCGGTGGCGCCCACCTGGACGCCATTGAAGTAGGTGACATCGTGCTTGTCCACATTCCCCAGATGCAGCACGAGGGGCTGCCCCGCCCAGCTGGCGGGCACCGACACCTCCCGGCGCACCCAGATGGCGCCGTGCGTAGAGAACTTCTGGACAATCCAGGAACCAGGGACTCGCAGGGTGCCCCATCCGGAGTCCTCAAAATCCGGATCAGCATACCCCTTTCCGAAGCCCTCATTGCCGCGATCCCGCTGGGAAGCGCGCTCAAAGTCATAGTTATCATCCGAAACGCATTGGGGATACTCCTGCGCGTCACCCAATTTCCGCCAGGAATCCGGATCGTTGGCAAGACGGTCTGACTCCGCCACAAGAGAGCGATTTTCCGGGCGCAGCATCAGGGCCTCGCGACTCATCCAGGAAAACAGCGGAGAGCCGCCCCAGGAGGAGTGCACAATGCCAACGGGGACCTCCGGGAAGCGCTTGCGCAGATTCAGGGCAAACCAGGCGCCGATGGCAGTAAAATCCCGGGCGTTCTTTGCGTCAGAGAGCCGCCACTCGGCACCCGGGGGGAGCTCCAGCCCAATGTTCGCCATGCCATCATTCGGCACAGTGAAGCAACGCAGAAGCGAGTCCTCGCCGCCCTCCGCCAAGAACTCCGCGAGCTGCGCTTGGGGATCCCCATCCGTGTAGGTCTTCAATGGGAACTCCGCATTGGACTGGCCGGAAACCAGCCAGACCTCGCCGACCACCAAATCCCGAACCACACATTCCTCGTCGCCACAGGTGATCCGTAGCTCCAACGGCCCGCCCGATTCCAGCGCCGGGAAGCGCAGTTCGAAATGCCCGTCCCAGGAGGTGAGCCCCTGCGCCACACGATCGACGCCCAGGGTTCCCCGGACCACGGTGCGCTTGGCGTCACACCATCCCCAGACGACGACGGGCTTGCCGCGCTGAATCACGGCATGATCAGACCAAATGGATGCGAGTCTCATAGCAGATGAAAGGAGTCGAGCAATCGGTGGTTATGCCTTCTGGATAAAGGAGAGCGCGGGCAGTCCTGCGCCATTGCGGAGATTGCCCTCGGGCTGCGCCACATCGGCATTATAGCGAACCGCGAAGGCATCGGCGACCTCCGGGGAGTTCAGCACCACGCAGTCGCCCTGGATCTCCGCCTGCGCCGGATGGAAGACGCCGTCTGCGCCTGCGACCTCGAAGCCCTTGAGCTCCTCTGCGCCCTCGGCATGGAGGCCCTGTCCATATTGGAAGTGGAGGCAGAGCTTCGCGGTGCCCTGATGGCTGATGAAATCCAGCGTGGGTCCCTGGGGCATCACAGTGGCATCGCCGTAGACCCGCGACAGCGCCTGAAGGAAGAGTCGATATCCGAAGGAGCGCTTGTCGTGGGGATGGATATCCTGGGGTTCGAAGAGCGCCAGATCGCTGGCGGTGATCACGCCGGTATTCGGAACCGCGAGATATGCACGGCGTTGCGCGTCCTGGATGCGGAGCCAGCGGTCCGCCACGGGGGACTCGTAGTTTGCCAGCTGCACGAAGAAGAAGGGGAATTCGTCACCCTGCCCCCACGCGCGCCGCCAATCGCGGATCATATCGCAGAAGCGCATGAAGTAGAGGTCGGTGGTTTCCTCCTGGTCGGTATCGCTCTCACCCTGGTACCAGAGGACGCCGCGGATGGCGAAGGGAATAAGGGGACGGATCTTGTTGTCGAAGAGGCGGTGGGGCGCATTCTGGTCACCGGGCGCGGAGTAGAACCGTGGATTGAGGCAGGAGGGCGTGAAGGCGTATTCGACGATGGCCTTCCAGTGCCGTTCTTCGCAGAGAGAGATGGTCTCGCCCGTGACCGTATTCTTCAGGAAGTATAGGCTCCGGGAACCACCAAGGCTGCCGTCGTAGTAGAAGCAGAACGCGCGGACCGCCACCACATTCCGGCCGGCCTTCACCAATTCGCCAGGCACCGGGTAGATGCGGGGCACGCACCAATGTTGAGTCTCGAAATCCTTTCCGGTGGCGCCCACCTGGACGCCATTGAAGTAGGTGATGTCGTGCTTGTCCACGGGACCAAGATGGAGTTCCAGAGGCTGTCCCGCCCAGCTCGCCGGGATCTCCACTGCCTTGCGCACCCAGATGGCGCCGTGGGTGGAGAAGTTCTGTCCCATCCAGGAGCCCGGGATCTGCAGTGTCCCCCACTGGGAATCGTCCAGATCGGGAGAGGCGTAGCCCTTGGCGAAGCCCTGGTTGCCACGGTCCCGCTCGGTGATCTTCGCAAAATCGATGGAAGCCTCGTCGCCCAGACCACTCATGAGGGTCTCCTGGTCCTTCAGGAGGGTCTTCCAGCGCTCGGGATCATTGCTCATCTCCTCGGATTTGCGCAAAGCGGCGCGATTTTCGGGGCGAGCAGCGAAGGCCTCGCGGCTCAGCCAGGCGGAGACCACGGTGCCACCCCAGGAGGAGTGCACAATGCCCACGGGCACCTCCGGGAAGCGCTTGCGCAGATTCAGGGCGAACCAGGCGCCGATGGCGGTGAATTGGGGGGCGGTATTCTCGTTGGAGAGCCTCCATTCGGCGCCGGGAGTCAGCTCGTAGCCGGGATTGTAGACGCCGTCATTCTTGGTAGTGAAGCAGCGCAGCAGGGGATCCACGCCGCCCTCTTTCAGAAAGTCCTTGGTCTGATCCAACGGATCATTGGGATTCGGAGCGAAGGTCATCAGCGGGAACTCCGCATTGGACTGACCGGAGACCAGCCAGACCTCGCCGACCACCAAATCCCGAACCACACACTCTTCGCTCCCACAGGTGATCCGTAGCTCCAAGGGACCGCCCGATTCCAGCGCCGGGAAGCGCAGTTCAAAACGGCCATCCCAGGAAGAGAGCCCCTGCGCCACACGGTCAGCGCCCAGGGTTCCCCGGACCACGGTGCGCTTGGCGTCACACCAGCCCCACACGACGACAGGCTTGTTGCGTTGAATCACGGCATGATCAGACCAAATGGATGCGAGTCTCATAGCAGTCAGAAAGGTGTCTTGAGGAGTGATTTAGAAGACAAAAAGGGCGTAGAAAGGAAAAACGCAGTACCATAATTTCAGAGGCAAAGACGGCCGTCCTTCTCCCATCAAATCATGGCTTCATCGAGACAGGCGCGCGCCTGACCCAATCCGCCAAAAACGCCTCCCCCCAAAGGAGTAGGATTAACGCCGCCAGGAAATACCCGCGGAGGCTCCGACCGCGGAAGGGGAGTCCGTTGGATGCCACTCCGCCCCCCGCCTCATCGCCCTGATGCATTCGAAGTGCCCGATGGACATCCTCCACGGGGAGGTATCGGGGGACGGATTCGGTGGCGGGAGTCCAGACCTCCGCCAGACGGCCAGCGTATTCCAGCAAGCCGGGCTCCTGGAAGGCCTCGGGGGACACCTCCTCCCAGCCGTCGGGGGCCTCGCCGCAAGAGAGCCGGAGCCGTCCGGCATCCTCCGACACCGCGCCCTCCAGGAGTTCTCGGCACAGCGGCACGAAGGAGCGCGAGAGGGGAAAATTGGAGTCCGCGGAGTGGAATCCGAAGGTAAAGAGGAGACATTGTCCGTGTCCCAACAGCCGCTTCACTAGAGCGGGATCGCCCTCCAGCGTGGAGAGCGCGACCTGTCCGTCGCCGGGCGCCAAGGAGATCTTCAAGTGCCGATGAATCGCGAAGAGATGGAGATCCGAGGGTTCCTGGGGCGGGAAGAGATTTGCCAGGGGGCTCCCCGGTGGCAGATCGCCGATGCCTGTCCGACGGCTCACCACCTCGCCAAGCCCCTCCGGCGCCAAGCCCGCATCCTGCAACTGGCGCCAGCCTAAGAGCGGCGCCACACCCGGCACCGATACCAGCACACCACCGGATTCCACCCACTCTCGTAGGCGCAACAGTTCCTCGGGAAGCAGCCGTTCGGCTGTCCCCAAGAGCAGCACCGCGGAGACCTGTTCCAGATCCAGCAGCGGGAGGGATTCCACGCCAAGTGTCTCCATGGCAAAGCGCGGGACGCTCTCCGGGGGCTCCGCCGTGAAGGCGGGCGTGCAGAAGAACGCCAACTCCTCCCCCACCATGCCGTCCTCCGGTCCCGGCACAACCGCCGCCAACTGCCGCGGCGATGGAATCCGCGCCCAGAAAGGCCGGCGGTCGTCAAAATCAAAGCCATCGACGGGCTCCAGACGCAATTCGCCACGGGCGTCCTCACCGGGCTCCACCAGAAAGCCCGCCACCGCCTCGCCCTCAGCAGGCAATTCCACCGTCTGCCGCAATTCACGGCCACCGAGGGATAACACTACCTCACGACTCACGGGCGCACTCCCCCAAT
>CAZMWS010000104.1:0-7191 GCA_964570085.1 uncultured Lentisphaeraceae bacterium
CGTGGTGGAAGCCCCGTTTCAGCAGATCCGGCACGCCCGTGCGATCCACGAATGCCTCCGCCCACTGCATGGTCCAGGTCCAGGGACGCCCCTCCGCCGGAGTGCCGATGGGCTCCACGACCCACGCGGTGAAGCCCTCAAAATCGAATTTTGTGCGCAGGCCGCCATACCAGACATCCTCTGCGAGGATCTTGTGGGTGGAGGCGATTTTGGTCTGCAGGGGTGTGGGATTGGCGAGCATAGCGCATGCGCAGGCGAGGCACATAGTGGTGGCAATGAGTCTTGCTTTCATGATTTTTGGGTGGGGTGGTTTACAAGAGCGTATCCTGGGGGAGGGACCAGTCGATGGGCGGGGCGTCTCGTTGTGCCAGGAGGCGGTTAATGGTGGTGAAGGGTCGGGAGCCGAAGAATCCGCGGTATGCGGAGAGTGGCGAGGGGTGTACTCCGGTGACGACGATGTGTTTTGTCTCATCCAGGAGGTGTCGTTTTGCCTGTGCGGGTGCGCCCCATAGGAGGAATGCGACGGGTCGTGGGAGGCTGTTGCATGCCTGGAGGATCTGGGCGGTGAGCTTTTGCCATCCCAGGTCTTTGTGGGAGAGGGGCTTTCCGTCTTCCACGGAGAGGATGGTATTGAGGAGGAGCACTCCGTGGGAGGCCCAGGCGGTCAGATCCGGGTAGTCGGGCTCGGGGAGCCCCAGGTCGGCGGCGTATTCCCGCCGGATATTCTTGAGGGAGGGCGGGAGCCTTGTGCCTCGGGGGACGGCGAAGGCGAGTCCCATGGCGGCGCCGGGGGTATGGTAGGGATCCTGTCCCAGGATTACGGCGCGGAGGGAGGTCAGTGGCGTGAGCCGGAGGGCGGTAAAGAGGTGCCCTTCCGGCGGATAGATCTTGTGCCCCTGGCGCCGGAGGTCGTCCACTGTTTGGACGAGTGCCTCGGCGTCATTGCCGGGCATGGCTTCGTCCCAGTCCTGTGGCAAGCGTTCCGGCATGGGGTGGGATATTTGTGTTTGACCGTTCAGATGAGTCGGTCGAGGATGTAGTTGATGCGGGCGGTGGTGTTTTTGGTGCCCATGAGGAAATCCACGAAGCTATCCAGCTTTCGGGCGTTATCGACGGTGACCAGCTGGAGTCGCATGGTGGTGCCGCGGATGAACTGTCCGAATTCCCCGGGGCTGATTTCGCCGAGTCCTTTGAAGCGCGTGATCTCCACATCGCGACCCATGGTCTTGATGGCGGCGTCTCGTTCCTGTTCGGAGTAGCAGTATACGGGCTTCTTGGACTTCGAGCGGACGCTGAAGAGGGGTGTATCGAGGATATAGAGGTGTTCCGCGGAGAGGAGCTGCGGGAAGAATTTCAGGAAGAAGATGATGAGGAGATTTCGGATGTGGTATCCATCGGGATCGGCATCGGTGGCGATGACCACCTTTGCGTATCGGAGGTCCTCCATGGTGTCCTCGGTGCCCAAGGCGCGCATGACGCCGTAGAGCTCCTCGTTGGAGTAGAGGATTTCGCGGGTGGCGTTGACACAATTGAGGACCTTTCCCTTCAGGGCGAAGACCGCCTGATACTGTGCGTCGCGGGTCTGCATGATGCTTCCCGCAGCGGAGTCTCCCTCGGTGAGGAAGATCATGGAGTTCTGGCAGTGTTCCTTGTCCTCGGGCTTGCGGCGGGAGTCGGTCTCGTTGAGATGGAACTTGCAGTCCCGTAGCTTGGGGATCTTCAGGGTGCTCTTGGAGGCGAGCTCCTTGGCGCCCTTCCGGATATTCTGGATCTGCTTGCGGAGGGATTCGTTTCGGGAGATCTTTTCGAAGATCGCCTCCTTGACCTCCGGATTCTTGTAGAGGAATTGGACGATCGCCGCCTTGATGTCGGCCACCAGCCCCGCGCGGATCTCCGGATTGTAGAGCTTGTGCTTGGTCTGGGATTCGAAGACCGGGTTCTGAAGACGGATGGCGATGGCGCCGAAGAGACCGCCGCGGACGTCATCGGGATCGAATTGCTTGTCCTTGGGGGCCAGCTCGTTGATCGCCTTCACTACGCCTTCCTTGAAGGCGGCCAGGTGGGTTCCGCCGTCGTTGGTGAACTGCGTATTTGCGAAGGAGTAGTAGTTCTCGTTGGCGGAGCCGGTATGGCAGAATGCGAATTCCAGCTTATCGGTTCGGTGGTGGATAATCTGGTAGAGGGGCTCCGCCTCCATCTTGCTCTCCAGCAGATCCAGGAGTCCCCGCCGGGAGTAGAACTTCTTTCCGTTGAACTCCAGGGAGAGTCCCGGATTCAGCCAGGCGTAGTGCAACAGCCGGCGTTCCAGGAATTTGGTCTCGAAGTGGAATTCGCCGAAGACCTCGGTGGAGGGGCGGAAGGCGATGTAGGTGCCGTTGGATTCGGTGGTCGGGAGATTCTCCTGCTTTTCGGCCAGATGGCCCTCGTGGAAGAGGACCCGGGACATCTTTCCGTCGCGGTAGCTGATGGCCTCGAAGGTCTCCGAGAGGAAATTCACCGCCTTCAGGCCCACGCCGTTCATGCCGATGGAGGCCGAGAAGGCCATGGGCTGCCCGTCCTTGCCGAGCTTGAACTTTCCGCCTGTGTTGATCTTGGAGACGCAGTCCTCCAGTTTTCCCTGGGGGATTCCGCGTCCGAAGTCGCGGACGGAGAGGAGCTTGTCGGGGGAGAGCGCCACCACCACGCGGCGACCCATGCCCATGAGGAATTCGTCAATGCAGTTGTCTACCACCTCTTTGAAGAGGACGTAGACGCCGTCGTCGGTGTGGTCGCCGTTTCCCAGTGCGCCGATGTACATGCCGGGGCGGTGTCGCATGTGCGTCACCGGGTCCACGCTCTGGATGGCGTCTTCATCGTAGACGGCGCCATCCAGGGGTGCAGGCATCTCTGGCATGTCCAGGGGCGGAGTGCTGTTTGGGTCTTCGACCATGTGGTGGTGGTGGAACGGGGCGGAGTGTGGCTATGCCTTCTTGCGGCCGCCCTTCTTGCCGGAGGGATTGCTCTTGGGGGCGCTGAAACCGCGGGCACCGCCGCGGCGGCGCTTGCGGGGCATGCCATTCTCGTCGAGGGCGTCGTCGTCCTCGTTGAGCTCTTCCAGGATGTCGCGCTCTTCCTCCTCGTCGTCCCAGGTGTCCTCGCTTTCGTATTCGCCATCGAGGTCCATGTTTTCTTCGTCGTCGATGTCGTTATCGAAGTCATTCTGGAGGGAGGAGGCCATGACCAGCTGTCCGCATTCGGGGCAGAAGCCGTCTTCCTTTTCCACTTCGGAAAGCCGCACCTTGCATTCGCAGTGCGGGCATTTGATGGTGTCACCAGCCATAGTTTTTTTGTTCTCCTTGTTCTTGCTAGGGAAGGGGTGCTGTTCTTCTGGGAAAACGGGGCGTAATTTAAGCGGTCAAGCGAATTTGCAACCGCGTGGCATGCCGGTTTTTCCCTGTGAGGCGTGTATGAGGGGGGATTATTCGCCCTGGTTCCGTGCACTGCGCTGGCGGATTGCCAGCAGAAATTCGGTATTGGTGTTGTATTTGCGCAGATTGAGGATGAGGCGTTCCATGGCATTTGCGGGGTCTCCGATGGAGCAGAGGCCCTTTCGCAGCTGCCACATGATCTCCAGCTCGGCGGGATCCACCAGGAGTTCCTCGCGGCGGGTGCCGGATTTGGTGATGTCGATGGCGGGGAAGACGCGGCGGTCGGCCATCTGGCGGTCCAGGTGCAGCTCCATGTTTCCGGTGCCCTTGAACTCCTCGAAGATGAGCTCGTCCATGCGGCTGCCGGTATCGATGAGTGCGGTAGCCAGGATGGTGAGGGAGCCGCCGCCCTCGATGTTTCGGGCGGAACCGAAGAAGCGCTTGGGCTTATGGAGGGCGTTTGCGTCCAGGCCGCCGGAGAGGATTCGTCCGGATTTGGGGGCAAGGGTATTGTAGGCGCGTGCCAGTCGGGTGATGGAGTCCAGGAGGATGACCACGTGCTTGCCGTTCTCCACCAGTCGCTTGGCGCGTTCGGAGACCAGGTCGCAGAGGGCGGCGTGGTGCTCGGGGGGCTCGTCGAAGGTGGAGGCGACCACCTCGGCGTCTACCAGGCGCTTCATGTCGGTGACCTCCTCGGGGCGTTCGTCAATGAGCAGGACAATGAGGGTGATGTCGTCGTTGTTCTCCAGGATGGAGTTCGCCAGTTTTTGGAGGATGATGGTCTTTCCGGTGCGGGGCTGTGCCACGATGAGACCGCGCTGGCCGCGTCCGATGGGCGTGACCAGATCGGTGACGCGCATGGAGAGCTCGTCCTTTCCGCGTTCCATGAGGAGCCGCTGTGTGGGATAGAAGGGCGTGAGGGTCTCGAAGGAGTGCAGTCCGTGTCGCTGGGAGAGGGGGACGCCATTGACTGCCAGGATCTGGACCATTGCGCAACGGGGATCATTTTCCCGGGGGCGCCGGATGGCTCCCAGTACGCAGTCGCCCACCCGGAGGCCGTAGCGCTTCACGTAGATGGGCGTGAGGTAGATGTCCTCGGGGGACTCCTGGTAGTTGAGCTCGGCGGCGCGGAGATGCCCGTAGCCATCGCGGCTGATCTCCAGGACGCCCTCGCCGTAGGTGGTCTGTTCGGCGGAGCAGTCGCGGAGGGCATTGATCTCGATGATGCGGTCCACCAGATCGCCGGCGGTGGGGTAGTCCTTGAGGGCGATGCCCAGCTGTTCGGCGAGCGTGACGAGGATTTCGGTGTCGGTGCCCAGCAGGTGCGGGCGGCAGAGGCGCGGACGCTCGGCCGTCTTCTCGGGCTCCTTGTCCACATAGGCGGGCTGGATCACCTCGTCTTCCGGAAAATCCGCCAGCAGTTCGCCGGGGATGGCCGCGTCGTCACGCACAAAACGGCCCTTCTGCCCCTGGGGCTTCAGGGAGGGCTTTTGCTTGCGGGATTGTGCGGCGGGCGCCTGGGGGCCATTGCCATTGCTGCTTCCTCCCTGTTCCCGGGCCTTCTTGGGGGTATCGGGGATGCGTTTCTTTTCGGCCTTGGTGGGGCTGCGGCGTGGCGGGGGCAGGGTGACTGCGGCGGCGGTGGTGCCGGGCTTGGAGAGGGTGACCAGTCCTGTTCCCAGGTTTGGGATCAGGGAGCTGAAGAGTGGCGTCTCGGCGGAGGAAGCGAAGTCATCGTGTCCGTCCTTGTCCGGGGTGTGCTGTTCCTGGTCGTCATCGGGCGAGGAATCCTGCGGGGAGAAGGTATAGCTCTTCGTCTCGTCGTTGGGGTTTTCTTCGGGATTGGCCATGAGGGGGGATTTGTGTGTGTTGGTTGTGATATGGAAAGCCGTCGTGTTGCGCTAGGGGAGCCAGCGCAGGAGAAGCCGTGAGCACTTTTCCTGGAGTTCGTCCAGGGAGCCGGTGGTATCGATGACCACATCGGCGCGGCGACGCTTCTCCTCCATGGGGAGTTGTGCGTCCAGGCGATGATGGATCTCCGTCGGAGTCCATCCGCGCTGGAGGAGGCGGTGCCACTGGATTTCGGGGGGGCAGCAGACCGCCACCACCGCCTGTGCGGGCCGCACGCGATACCATCCGCTTTCGAACCAGAGGGGAATGGCGGCGAAGAGCGGCTGGGGCTCGGCGGCCTTTTCTTGCTGTCCCAGGCTCTCGCGGATGGCGGGATGCATGCGCTGCTCCAGCCACTGGCGCTCCCGGGGATCCGCGAAGATCTTCCGGCCCAGCAACCGGCGGTCCAGGGAGCCGTCCTCTTTCTTCAGGTCGTCCCCGAAGTGCGCCAGGATCTCCGCCAGAAGCGGCGTGCCGGGCTCATAGAGCTGGTGGGCAAGCACATCGGTGTCCACGCACTTTGCCCCCAGCTTTTCCAGACATTTCAGGACGGTGCTCTTGCCGGCGCCAATGCCGCCGGTGATGACAATGAGAGACATGGCTTTCTACGCTTGTGCGTTTTCTTCTGTGGCGGGACGGTTCGGCGGGGGCGTCTGCAGACGGCGGAGGATCTCTTCCACCAGGGTGTCGGCGGTATCCCCGCAAAATTCTTTGATGTCCAGGAATTCGGCGCCGGGGTGTTGGTGTCGGAACCAGGTGAGTTGTCGGCGGGCGTATTGGATGGTCCGGTTCGCCAGGGTCTCCTGGAGTGCGGCGCGTCCCCCCGGACGGCCCGCTTTCAGCCAGGCGGCGATGTCGCGATAGCCTAGCGCCTGCCAGGCGGTGGGCGCGCTCTCCAGTCCCAGGGACAGCGCCCGCTCGCACTCCTCAATCCATCCGCTAGAGAGCATCCCCGCGGTCCGGAGACGGATGCGCTCCTTGAGGAGTGGAAAATCAGGCAGGAGGCAGAATTGCCGGAAGCCCTCCTTGGGCCACTCGTGGCGCTTTTTCAGGAGCCATGGCGGGGCGCCGGTGAGCCGCAGAACCTCCCCGGCGCGCAGGAGATGCCGGGGGTTCTGGAGAAGATCCACGGGGGGATCCCCCGCGCGCTTGAGTTCCTCCCGCAGTGTCTGGAGGCCCTCCGGCGTTTCACCCTCCTGGCGGAGGCGCTCCGAGAGTTCCGGATCGCCGGGCATGAGGGAGAAGCCGTAGACCAGCGCCCGCGCATACAGACCCGTGCCCCCCACGAATACCGCAGCGCGCTTGCGCGCGGATAGGGCGTCCAGCAATTCCTGCGCTTTTGGCAGGAAGAGATTCACATTCCAGGGTGCCTCCAGCGGCAGGAAGCCCACCAGGTGGTGGGGCGCCAGGGAGAGCTCCTCTGGGGTGGGTTGCGCGGTGCCAATGGGCAGGTCCCGATAGACCTGCATGGAGTCGAAGGAGACCACCTCCCCCGACAGACGGTGCGCAAGCCGGGCACCCACCGCGCTCTTTCCGGAGCAGGTGGGTCCCAGAATGACGATGGCGTCCCCCATGCTCGTCAGTCTTCGCCGCGGGGAGCCTTTCCGTGATCCCGCCAGCTACGGTAGAGCTCGTATCCCGCCAAGAAGCAGACGGAGAGGCAGATCGCGCTGTCTGCCACATTGAAGGCGGGCCAGAATTCGAAGCGCAGAAAGTCGATGACGCCCTCCGCGAAGAAGAGCCGGTCGATCATGTTCCCCAGCACGCCGCCCAGCAGGATGCCGCAGGGGATGGCGTAGAACGAGTCCTTCTCCACCACGCGTCGCCAAAAGAGGATCAATGCCGCCGCCACCACCAAGGAGAAGATCCCCAGGAGCCAGCTGCGGCCCTCCAG
>CAZMWS010000105.1:0-7186 GCA_964570085.1 uncultured Lentisphaeraceae bacterium
ACCCTGTCTCCCGCATAAGAACCCGTCACTGAAGCTTAGCCAGCCTTGTCAGCAGCTCATTCTGCCCCTCACTAGTGTCCGGTTAAAAACTTTTCTGATGGCATCTAACATCTTGAAACGTGAGATGTTAGACACCAAAAAAATCCGCACAGATTTGAAATTGCTCCTGACAATGGGTTACCCTATTGTCAGGAACAGCGAAAAGTACGTTTTTTCACAGCTTACCGAGTATCTTGATCGTTTCAAGTTTCGTCGATTCACGGAAAAATACGACGAAGATCACCGTGTCAGGCGCTTTTCATGTTGGTGCCAGCTACTGACACTGCTTTTTGCCCAGTTGAGTAGCCGAGAAAGTGTGCGTGACTTGGTGGTTACTTTGGAAGCGCATAGTCACAAGTGTTATCACCTGGGACTGGGACGCGATGGCGTGAGTCGATCAACTTTGGCTGATGCAAATCAAAACCGTGACTACAGAATCTTTGAGGAATTTGCCTTCTTCATGATGGACGAGGCGAGACGCAAGCGGGCTACGGACATTTTCAAGCTGGATGGCAATGTCTATGCCTTTGACTCTACCACAATTCCACTCTGTTTGGCAATGTTCCAATAGGCGAAGTTTCGCCGCCGTAAAGGTGGTGTGAAAGTTCACCTGCTCTACGATGTTGAAACAAATGTTCCTGCCTTCTACCGTGTTACTAAGGCGTCGGTAAACGATGCCAAGGCAATGCAGGACATTCCCTACGAGGCAGGAGCCTACTACATCTTCGATCGTGGCTACAACTCCTTCGCACAGTTGTTCAGGATCAACAACCTTGAGTCCTTCTTTGTCGTGCGCGCTAGAAGTGATCTGCAGTACAAGGTCATCAGATGGAAAAGACGGCTCCCCAGCAATGTTCTTTCCGACTCGGTGATTCAGCTGACAGGCGATGTTTCAAGGTCAAAATACCCAGCAAATTTTCGCTTGGTCAAATACCACGACGACGAAATGAACCGCGATCTCACGTTTTTGACGAATGCCTTTTCGCCAACTTCTCTGGAGATTGCCAATCTCTACAAGAATCGGTGGCAGGTCGAGTTGTTTTTCAAGTGGCTCAAACAGCATCTGAAGATCAAGAAATTCTGGGGAACAACGGAAAATGCTGTTCGCATTCAGATAGCAGCAGCTATCACTGCCTACTGCCTCGTGGCGATCATTCAGCAGGAACTGAAAACTAGCCGCTCTACCTACGAAATGCTACAGATCTTGAGTGTTTCACTGATGGACAAACCCCCATTAAAAGACCTTTTTGAGAAGTCTGAACCAAGCAACGATTACAGCAACGGAACGCCTTTTTTGCAGGGATTCGACTTCTAAAAAATCGTTTCCTACTCAAATTAACCGGACACTAGTGATGGTATATTGTAAATACGGTTGCATAAACAGGTCAGAAAGGAGATATAATGCACATCATTTTCGGAATGGATATGGACGGGGCCGCATGGTCTCACAAGGAAGCTTCCCTAGGGGAAATCTGCTGTGGTCCTGCGGGCATGCTGTCCCTGCTTGAAGGAAGACTGGGACTGGACGGCGTAAAAGCCACGTTCCCGGAACGCATCAATGACTACCGGCAGAAAATCGACGCAGTCCGTCCTTCCTGGTGCAAGGCTTCCTTTTCCCTGGATCCCTGGTGCACTGCCAGGCAGCTTCTGACCTGGCGTGATGCGCTCGTTATGTCCGGATGGGACGGAAAAGCGGGAACCTCGGAACGCCTGGAGGCCATGGCGGCGATTGAGGGCGCAGCACGACCTCTGGCTCCCGGTGAACCGGACCGTCTGAAAAAGGTCCTGACGGCCTTGAGCGGCTTTCCGCTGACTGGGAAACTTGAACTGACCACGTCGAAGAAACACCTGCCATTCCTATGGCAAAAGGCCGTGGAAAGCCTGGAGGCATCGGGGATGGCGGTCATCGACTCGTCCAGGCCCCGAAAATGCAGTGCGGAATGCATCCGCGTCACCGCCCCGAATGAAATGACGCTTGCCAGGGATGTCGCCAGATACCTTGCCGCAGCTGCCGACAACACTGCCGACAACAGCAATGTGGCTGTCATCGCAGAGGGCGACACACGCCTTCTGGACGGTTTCCTGCGTCAATACGGCTTCGGGAAGATTGGTCGCACACAGGCCTCCCGCTGGCGCGAATCCCTACAGATTCTGCCATTATGGCTGGATCTACTCTGGAAGCCCTTCAATCCGACGCGCTTCCTTGAGCTGATTACTCTCCCGGTCTCTCCAATCCGGCCATCTGTCAGCAGAATGCTGGCGAATGTCCTCCGGAAAACGCCTGGAATCGGCAGTGCCGAATGGAATGACGCCTGGAAAGAATTTCTGGAACGCGTCCGCAAAAATGAGCAGGGATACTATGGCAATCCCGAAGAGGAAATCTCGAAGGTGCAGGCTCTGCGCGATTTTCTCGAGCATCAGTGCTTCAAGGCGGAGAAGACAGTTCCCGGAACTTCCATCATCGGCCTTTGCGACCAGATGACAAACCGGCTTGGCGTCGAGGCAAAGGAGCATCCCGCGATCGGTATGGCAATCTCCCATGCCGCCACATTGAAGAAGCTCATCGACAGCGCAGGCGAATACGACCGGATCACATTGGCGCGGATGCTGGATTCCATAATCGGCAGCGGCACACAGGAAAATGTTACCAGCGAAGTCACGCCATTCGATGTCTATTCCCGTCCCGGAGCTGTTCGCCAAGCTTACAAGACCATCATTTGGTGGAATTTCGTCACCCAGGCTCCCGCCGACAATGTCTATTGGACTCCTGACGAAATAAAAGCTGTTCCGGGACTTGTTCCCGTGGAGTCGGAACGTGCAGCCGAAGCTTGGCATCGCGCCGTCGGCTTTGCCGAGGAGCGCATCATTGCATTTACTCCAGGAAGGCGGGCGGGAGAAGAGGCTTTTGCACATCCCCTTGCCGACGAAATCAGCTTCAAGGAGATGCCTTCAGAGTCACTGACTGATGAAAATGGCCTTTGGAAGCTTGGAGACAGGACGCTTCAGCTCCAGCCGCTCCAGAGTCAGAACACGCATACTGATTGTGCCATCTCGATCTCGCCCAATTCCATTGTGCCGCAGCGGCGTCTTTCCTACAGTCAGATGTCCACGCTTCTCGCCTGTCCGTTCCGCTGGTTCCTTGACGATTACATCGGCCTGAAGCAGCCTTCCGTGCTGGCGTTGCCGACCGGACCGCAGATGATCGGCACGCTGGCGCACAAGGTGGTTGAGCGTCTCTACAAGGATACCGAACCCCTTGACCCTGAAACCGCCGAAAGAAGCGCCGGCAAACTCTTCGATGAACTGGTTCCGCAGATGGCCGCGGAACTGCTTCTGGATGGCCGCAATGTCGAGAAGACACGGATCAAGGCCACCCTGCAGCGTTCCATCCGCGAGCTTGTCAGCGGCATCAATGAACGGGATCTTCTGGTCAAGACTACGGAAAAAAAGCTGTCGGGGACATTCCTGGGAATGAAGTTCATCGGCTACTCGGACATCTACCTGGAGGGGCGGGACGGCAACGCATTCGTCATTGACATGAAATGGTCAGACTCGAAAAAATACAAGGACATGGTAGAATCGCACAAGGCGCTCCAGCTGGCGGCATACGCCTGGCTATTGCGCCCGGAAGACTTCAAGGTGGAATGCGCCTACTACCAGTTTCCGAAATTCGAGTTCCACCAGAAAAGGGGCGAAGACTGGGGCGATATCTGGGAACAGGCCACTGCCTTGTGGAAACAGCGCATGGAGACGCTTCACGGAGGCCGTCTGGAACTTGGGGATCCTGACAACGACCGGCAATTGGTCAAGCCGGATTGTGAATACTGCGAATATGCTTCCATCTGCGGAAGGGAGGTGAAATAATGGCTGACATCAAGCTCATCAAGGCAAGCGCAGGTTCGGGAAAGACCCATCGGCTGATGGAACTGTTCAGCGAATGCGTGAAAAACGGGACCTCAAGCCCGGAAAAGCTCCTGGCAACCACATTCACGGTAAAGGCGGCGGCCAATCTCAAGTCTGAAATCCGAAGAAAACTGATCGAGACCGGGCATCCCGACCTGGCGGCAAAGGTATTCAATGGCCTTATCGGCACCGTGAACGGCGTCTGCGGGCAGCTTCTGGCTGAATATGCCATCGACGCGGGCTTCTCGCCGGAAATGGCTGTGCTGCCGGAGGAAAATGCCGACGGAATCTTCAAGGCGGCGACGGATGCAGTCATCCAAAGCCATTCAAGGGAACTTGAAAGCCTGGCCAGCCGTCTGGAATTGAATCCAGCCAGGCAGCCGATGTTCGGCCATCAGGAAGATTGGCGCGAAGACATCCGTGAAATCGTGCAGAAGGCGCGCGCCAATGGAATCGCCGCCTCCCGACTGGACGAGATGGCCGAATCTTCATGCAACTCCATCGAAAAGATCTTCAGTGGAAAAAGCAATGTGACGCTTGAAGACATCAAGTTACTCATTAAACCCTATGCGGAACAGGACTATGGCAAACTTGCGAAGGATGTCCAGAAATTTCACGACGACCTGGGCAGTTTCTGCAAATATCCTACCTGGGGGAAAATCATCGCCTTGACAAATGCAGCATGCCCCAGTTCCAAAAAATATCCCGGACTAGCCGAGATTCACTCTGCCCTCGGCGGCATGGCCGTCCTGGACAGCAGGTCTCTGCATGACGACCTCTGCAAAATGATCCGCAGGGTCTTTGCCTGCGCAAGGGAATCCATGGAGGCGTACGCCGATTACAAACGGAAGATGGGTCTCATAGATTTCACAGACCAGGAATGCGAAGTGCTGAAACTCCTGGAAGGCAACGAATCGTTCCGAGAGCAGCTCCGCAATCGTCTCGACAGCATGATGGTGGACGAATTCCAGGACACAAGTCCCATCCAGCTGGCAGTCTTCCTGAAACTGAATGAACTTTGCCGCAATGGCTCCGTCTGGGTCGGCGACCCGAAACAGGCGATCTACGGCTTCCGTGGCACGGATCCGGAACTGATGGCTACCTGCGTGCGGGAACTCCGCTCCGCGGAAACTCTGGAATACTCCTGGCGCTCGAAAGAAAATCTCGTAAGGCTCTCCAACGAGATTTTCACGCGCGTATTTAGGAACACCCCGGCGGAAGAAATCAGGCTGGGTATTCCCGACGAGCGGAAAGACGAAGCCAAGGACGGAACGATTGAAGCATGGCATATGCCTGTTGAAGGGAGGCAACAGTCAAACTATCCCGCGCTGGCCAGGGGGATATCGAACTTGCTGGACAGCGGCATCAAGGCAAAGGACATTGCCGTCCTCATGCGCACAAATCCCCACAAGGACAGACTGGCCGAAGAGCTTGCGAAATGGAATATCGCCACGACTTCGGAATCAGGCAAACTTAGGACGTCGCCGGAATGCATCCTTGCCATGGCGGGCTTCCGGTACTGCCTGGACAAGGAGGATACGGTAGCCATGGCCACGCTTCTGGCCATGGCCGGCGACGTTCCCGACTGGCCTAAAAAGCTTCTCGAGGCCCGAACGGCATCAAAAGACTGCAGGGACTTCCTGGACGGGATCCGGCAGCTCCCGTTTCTGAAGAAACTGGCAACTCTTGAAGATGAAACCCCGCTAGAACTGCTGGAACGGGTCATCACCACGATGGACCTGGAACAGAAGGCCAGAACCATGCCGTTCCCCGAAAAGCGCCTTGCCAATCTGGATGCCTTGCGCGCGCTCTGCAAGAGCTACATGGATACGGCGGAAACCAGCCACTCCACAGCCACTTCGACCGGCTTCCTTTCCGAAATGCAGAATACCGATGTGCCGGCCGCCTCCGGCATTGGAGAAAACTGCATCAACCTGCTGACATACCATGCGGCGAAAGGACTTGAATGGCCAGTGGTCATTCTAGGCGATCTGAATGAAGAACCGAAGACAAGCGTCTTCGGTCCGGTCGTCATTTCGGCAGACATCTTCCGTATGGAAGCACCACTTGCAGGGCGTACCTTGAGATACTGGCCGTATCCATTCGGAGCCAGGGAGGCAAGGAATCTGAAGGAAAGGCTTGACGGCATGGAAGAGTATCAGTCCGCCTATCAAAATGCCGTCGAAGAAACAAAACGGCTCTTCTATGTCGGCCTCACCCGGGCGAGAGACCGTGTCATATTTGCTATGACGAAAAAAGCGCCTACCCAGGATGATTTGGGGAAGAATCCGCATGCAGTGGACAGATTGCAGACAGCCTGGCTTGATGCCCTGGCGGATGAACAGCTTCTGAACTTCCCTTCTAAAGAAGGAATGGCCGACTGGAAAGTCGGAGATGATGCATTCCCCCTGACCACCAGACACCTTGCCCCGTCCGCCCAGCCCATTCCAAGATCTTCTCTGCCCGCGCTTGAGGATACCTTAAAGGATACCTTGTGCCGCAAGGAAGATACTTCATATTCTCCTGCGCGTGGCATTCCAAGCGGACTTCACGCGGATGACGGCAAGGCCACCCTTCTCTGCAATCTGCCAAAGCTGACCCACTCTGTCGGTAATCCGCCTGACTATGGCCAGCTCGGCAATGTCTTCCACAATTACTTCGCCCTGAATCCCCAGCAGGACAGAATTCCGATAGCCGAACGCCTGATTTCCAACTGGCAGATGCAGAAATACGTAAAAGCCGAAACAGTCGTCGAGGCTTCCGAACATCTCTATGCCTGGCTGAGACGGCAGTATCCCGACGGGACCGTCACAACGGAGGTCCCAGTCACCTGCCATGATGACAATGGAACGCTCTATCAGGGCTTCATCGACATGCTGGTGGAGACAGCCGACGGCTATGTCATCATAGACCACAAGGCCGGCGGTGCAGCCGACGCCGCGGCGTTTGCAGCGGGCCATATCGCACAACTGCGTCTCTATAAGGAAGCAGTGGAAACAGCCACAAGGAAAAATGTGCTGGAACTGGTCATTCATTTGCCTGTCATGGAAAAATGCTACAAAATCGAGTGAAAATGTAAATTAACATCCGTAATGCTCGGTACAGGAATTCCCGTAGAAAGAGCGAGCAATAAGTCTGACAATGGGCATTTAGTCTGGCATTTTCTTTGAGGCGGCCCAGCGTGGCGCAGGCGTTTAGTCTGACAAAGCCGCCAAAAAAAGACAACACTTCCCCGTAGACGCAA
>CAZMWS010000106.1:0-7159 GCA_964570085.1 uncultured Lentisphaeraceae bacterium
GTTACGGAACCCTGGCCAAACTTCCTCCTACCTCCTTCCTCCTTCCTCCTTTTTTTCCCCTTTTCCCCATGCCTCTCCTCTCCCCCTTCTCTCTCCCACGCTTTCCGGCATTTTTGCCGACGAGGCTCCTGCCGGGTCCCATGGAGGGAGTCACCACGGGGGCATTCCTGAAACTGCTCACCGAGCGCGGGTGGGTGCGGGTCTGGTGGACGCCCTTCTTGCGGATTTCGGAGGGCGTCCCGCGGGTCGCGCGACTGAAGGCGTGGCTGGAGCCCTACCTCTCTACCGGAATGCCGGTGATTGCGCAAATCATGGGCGTCCACACGGGACGCCTTGTGGAATCCGCGCGGCGTCTCCGCGCGCTGGGTGCCAGTGCCATCGATTTGAATTGCGCCTGTCCCAGCGATATCGTGGTGGGCAATGGCGCCGGCGGCGGACGTCTCCGGGAACCCGAGTGGATCCGCGAGACCCTCCGCGCCCTCCGGGAGTCCCTGGATTGCCCGCTGGGCGTGAAGCTCCGCAGCGGCTTCGCCTCCCCGGAGGAATTCTCGCGCACGCTGGCACCAATCCTCCAGGAGGGCGCGGTCGACTTCTTCACGCTCCATTATCGTACGGTAGCGGAGGGCTACCGAGAGGTTCCTGGTGGCTGGTCCCGCCTCAAAGAGGCCCGTCGCCTCCTGCCGGAACTCCCCATGATCGGCTCCGGCGACCTCTGGACCATCCAGGACATCCGCCGCATGGCGGAGGAGTGCGGCGTGGACGCCGTGGCGCCCGCACGCGGTCTCCTGCGAAATCCGCGGCTGCTCCGGGATGCTGAGTCCTTCCTCCGCGGCGAAGCCCCCCCCGCCTTGACTCTGGACGACCGACTATCGCTGCTCCGGGACTTCCGGGAACGCGGCACGCCCCTGGGATTCCTCCTGCAAATGGGTGCGAATCTCCTGCAAAAGGACTCCCCCGAATTCCGGGCATTCCTCCAAAAGACCCTGGCGGACTCCGCCAGCGGCAGACAATCTGAATTCCTGCAATGAACAGCAAGATCCCCTTCCATGTCGTCCTGGTGGCGCCGGAAATCCCCCAGAACACCGGCACCATCGGCAGACTCTGCGTCAACACCGACGCACCCCTCCATCTCATCGAGCCACTGGGATTCCTCATTGACGACACACATCTGCGCCGCGCGGGACTGGACTACTGGCCCTACCTGAAATGGAATCTCTGGAAGAACTGGGATGCCTTCCTGGAGGGCGCCAAGCCCACGCGGCTGGTCTTCCTCTCCTCCAAGACCAAACAGAGCCTCTACGATCTCCAAATCCAGCCGGGAGACTTCTTCGTCTTCGGAAACGAACAACACGGCCTCCCGCCGGATTTCTACGAACGCTACAAGGCGCAGCTCTTCACCATTCCCATGCCCGGCGAACACGCGCGCTGCCACAATCTGGCAAACGCCGCCTCCATCGCACTCTACGAAGGACTCCGACAGACCCAATTCGCAAAATGACCACACCCTCCTTCACACTCCGAAATGGCGCCAAAATCCCCGCACAGGGCTTCGGCGTCTTCCAGATTCCGCCCGGTGAGGACACCGAAAAGGCGGTCCTGCAGGCGCTGGAGGCCGGCTACCGGCATATCGATACCGCCGCCGCCTACCAGAACGAGGCCTCCGTGGGACGCGCAGTCCGCGCCTCCGGAATCCCCCGCGAACAGCTCTTCATCACCTCGAAGCTCTGGCTCCAGGACTTCGGCTACGAGCCCGCCAAGAAGGGCATCGAGACCTCCCTGCGATTCCTGGATCTGGATTACATCGACCTCTATCTCCTCCACCAGCCTTACCTGGATACCATCGGCGCCTGGCGCGCCATGGAGGAATACCAGTCAAAGGGCCTCCTGCGCTCCCTGGGCGTCAGCAATTTCACCATCCGATACCTGGAGGAATTCCTTCCCAGGGTCTCCACCATCCCCGTGGTAAACCAGGTGGAGTGCAATCCCCTCCAGCAGCAGAAGCCCCTGCGCGCAAAGATGGCGGAGCACGGCATCCTCCTGGAGAGCTGGTATCCCCTGGGACACGGAAACCCCGAACTCCTGCAAAACTCCGCCCTCCTCGAGATCGCGCAGGCGCACCACCGGAGTGTCTCACAGGTCATCCTGCTCTGGCATCTGCAGGAGAAATCCATCGCACTCCCAAAATCCACCAATCCCGCACACATCAAGGAGAACCTGGATCTGGATTTCTGCCTCTCTTCCGAGGAAATGGAGCGCATCCGCGCCCTGGATACCGGAAAGGGCTACCGGAATCCCGAGGATCCCGGCATCGCAGAACACCTCCTGGAAAAGTATAAGATCCATCCGTAAAAAACAGGAAAAAGCACCCCATGAAATCCCTCTCCACACTCCTCTGCCTCCTCCTGGCGCGGCGGAGACCAGACCGATTTCCTGGAGGCAATGGGCGAGGCCGCTCTCGCGGTCTGCATGGCAATGAATGACGGCAAAAATATCGCCTTCGTCAATGTCATGAACCGACTCAGCGTGGACTGCGATTGCAACGGCAATCCCGCCGAACCCGATATGCACGACATCGGAGTCCTCTCCTCCACCGACCCCCTCGCCCTCGACCAGGCATGCATGGACCTCGTCTGGAAGGCCGAGGACTCCGCAAGCCTAAAGGCACGCGTCGACCGACAGGACGGACGGCATATCCTCGATTACACCGACTCCCTCAACATCTACCACCGAAACTATAAACTGGTCGACCTGGATAAACGGTAAAAAACGGTACGTTCAAAAAATGTTAACAGGAGGAAAGAGGGGGGTATTCGCTTGCAGCTCCATTACTAAAGTTATCAATTCGCATACTCCTCCTCTTCCTCTACAAACTTTAACAAAAATCCGTTAAACTATAAGCCAGTAAAAAAAGTAAAATTTTTCTGCAAACCATCACAAAATACTACTAGTTTTACTCGCTCTTCTGATAAATAACATTTCCTCCAGACATAATCTTACAAGGAAAGTTTTTGTAAGTTACCTCAACATATTCTCCCGTATCTAAACGATGCAGAAGTATGGCATGATATTCCTCATATCCTTTTTCACCAATTTCAAGACCGTTATCTGAATCATAATCCGTGTCATACTCTGCCTGAAATGCATCTCCATTATCCATTACAACATCTAACAAACATTGTGGATTCTTACACACAAAGTCATACAATATTGCAAAATTTTCATTTTCATTTTCGTAGAACATGTTATTTAAGTCCTCCTTTCTTGACTGGATTTGCTGGAACAATGTGTGCTCCGTTTTTTGAGTAATGAATTATCCCTATTGTGGTCGGCATCGGTTTTTCATCCCGAAGGCTTATATATTCACCTATTACCACTCCAAAATCAACACGTTCACGATCCTTCCCTATCATCACACCTTTCCCTCCAAATTCTTTTATCAATTTATCTGCATCATCAACAGTTCCATAAAAAACACTTTTCCCTTCCTGATAGTAAGGACTTCCAACGATATGCTTCCATTGTTTTTCCTTATTTACTTTTGTAACGATCCCCTTCCGCAAGGTTGATTCAGTCGAGAAAAATGCACTCTTTTCTTCAGATACCCCAGTGCCCGAATCTCGTAACTTCTGACCATCATTAACATTTTTTAACCTCTTCGTCAAATGGGATTTTTTTTTTAGAAACCCGCGCTCTCTTTGTTTCTAAAGATGTAACAGCATCTGAACAAACAGATGATGACAATCCTAACGGATTTTCTTCCTTTTCACGCTGTTTCGCTGCCCTGCTATATATAAAACGTTCAGCGGTCAATCCCATTAAAACAACCTCCCCTGCTTGCAATCTTTCCTAAAATTGATATCAGTTATTCTACTCTTTAGACAAAACTCTTTAGCCTCAGCTATTTGAGGCCTATATGAAACTATCTCTATACCTCTTTCTTTATACTTGTCAAAAATACTACTTGGACTCCCGCCATAAACAACTATCATCTTGGGCTTCAACTTTCCTACAATAAATTCCAAACCTTCCACAAGTTTTTCCCGCTTTCTCTTTTCCTTTAAACACCCTAATGTTCCTATAGCAATAGTTCCTCCGCACCTTATCCCCTCACAACAAAAACTTCTAGAAAGTTTATTTGCATAACGAATATTCACTATCACACGAATGCCATTTTTCTGAAGCCAAGATGCCAGCGCTCGCCCCCTATAAGTCTGCACAAATTGCACTGACCACGGGGCATCGATAGATATGGAAAAATCAGGAGATATTACCCCTCGAAACTTCTTGAGTGTAGAAAGATACTTCTTAGGATCTTTCCAGAAAACTTCAAAGGCCGCATCGTTCTCATAAAAGCACACCCAACATTCAAAATCCGTTTGACTTTTTCTTATTGCCTTCGAAAAAGTAATTATTCTTACACTCGACTCAAATTTATCAGATTTAATCACAGGTAATTCATGCCGGTACGAGAATTTTGCATCTCGAACAAGAAAAGCATTATAATTACCTAAAAATCTTAATTGTGATGTCCTCAATGAATTTTTCATAACGCAACAACATCTCCGCAGGAAATGGGTATTTTCTTTTACCCCATGGAAAAATCCGCGCAGTGTGATACATTATGACCCCTCACACAGGGCTGTAATGGTTAGCACATCACGCGCCTTACTGTCGCGTCCGGCAACTGTTGGTAGCAGTTGCCGGACGTTTTGTTTTTGTATTATGTTATTTTATTCATATCCTCCTCAAGTATTTTTCCATATCTCTCGTCAAACGTAGATCTCAACATGTAAAATCTTTCCCACGGTTGTTTCACTCCGTGAAAAACTGTTCTAAACATATTGGATAAAAGTGAACATTTTTCGTCCAAAACACCACACAAAGGTTCCTTCTTTCGGAATCCTTTCGAATTCATAAATATGCAGGCCCGCCTATATTGCGCATCACTGCACCGCCCTATATCTTTCGCGCGACGGAGAATCGCAGCCATGGACATTCCCCAGGTAGCTTTTAGAGAATAAAGCCGTTGCAAATTTATAGGAGGATTTAATTCTTTTCGTATATCCTCTGCTGGCGCAAGAAACTCTGCGGCAAACATATTTGCCTCCACCTCTGCTTCCTTACCTGGAAACATGTCACTAGAAAGAAGAGCATGTCCCAATTCATGCAAAACGGAAAATCTGCGGCGATCTGGAGGAAATGCTGGATTTGAATTGACCGCCAAACAAACCACGTCCCCCGATAACGACATAAAAAAACCATCCAGCAAATCCGTCTTAAAATCAAATTCCAAAATCACAATACCATGTTCTTCAAGAAGATTGAACACATTTTCTAAGGGACCGGCAGGAATATTCCAATACTTGCGTAAGTCATTTGCCATACCCAACGGCGTTCTTCCCTCACGTGGTAATAAGTCTGAATGAATTCCACACTCTCGACACAAATACAATGCATCAAGAGCTCGAAGACGGGCCTCGGCCTCAATTTGCCCACGCTTCCTAGATGGAAGACTCGCCCTTTTTCTATGATATACAAGTCCATCAACAACAAGTTCTGACGATTGAAAGAAAAAAGCAGGCAGATATCCAAAAAAAGAAGCAAATTTTTCAATTACCTCAGCAGATGGGGTAGCAATGCCTGACTCATACTTTGAAATTGTAGCCTGCTTTAAATTCATTCCGGCCACCTTTCCCAAATCCCCCTGAGACAAGCCACTCCGTTCACGAACCAATGTCAAAAGACCAGGGTTAAACTGTGTACTTCCTTCATTCATACATTTCAAATCCTCTCAAGGGTCGTTGAATACCACGCCTAATTTAGTATGCTTTTCTTTCCTTACAATCATTCTGCACAAAAAATCCTAAAATTATTCCAGGATATTTTCCCCAATTTACTCAAATTTCTCAACTACAGGGCTTCTTGTGGGATGCCGAGGCATCGTGCGAGGAGCCCTGCGGTGTTTTGATGTAGGACGAGTGTGGCCTGGGTGTCCATCCAGGTCTCGTCGCGATTAAGGATCACGAGGGGTGCGTTAGCGGGTCGTTGTGAGGGGAGATAGGATGCGGGCATGACCTGCAGGGAGGTGCCCAAGACCACCGCCAGATCGCAGTGGGCGAATGCCTCCATGGCGCTGGTGAAGTCGCGTTGCGGCAAATCCTCTCCGAAGAAGACGATATCGGGGCGAAGGGGGTGATTGCAGTGTGGGCATCGGGGCATGTCGCCGGTCTTCATGACGGCGAGGAATTCCTCGCTGCGGGAGGAGAATCCGCATTGTGGGCAAGAGAGGGTCTCCATGGTCCCGTGGAGCGTACAGACCCTCCGGGATCCCGCCCGCTGATGGAGCACATCGATATTCTGCGTGGCCACGCATACCTGCTTCTCCCAGGGCGAACGCTCCAATGCCGCCAATGCCAAATGACCGCCATTGGGCTTCGCCGACAGAACCTCCTGGTAGAAGGGCCCAATCGCACGCCAGAAGTGCTCCGGACGCGACAAGAAAGTCTCCAGCTCGAAGATGTCCTCGCCGACTGTCTCGTATAACCCGCCAGGCGAGCGAAAATCCGGTATGCCACTCTCCGTGGACATCCCCGCACCCGTCAATACCGCAATCCGATGCGCACCCCGCAACAACTCCTGCAACCGACGCTCCTCACTACTCAAGACAATCTCCGACATCCCTAAAGACCTCCCAGGAAATTCCTTCGCAACAAACACTGACGACCCACTAAATCTAGCCGCATCCCCAAACCCCTCCACACACCCGAACTAGTATCTAGCAAATTAGTGACTAGTGGGTAGTTATAAGGTGCCGCAGGCGCTGTTCCGCCGCTGAGGGCGGCGGTACCAGTACCGCGCCCTTCTGCTACCCTGGAATTTCCGGAAACCATCGTTGCCCTAAAGTATTTGGGGGGTACGGGGGGCCGAGGCCCCTCCGTCCTTTGGAGATCTTCTTTCTATATCATGCCGTTCCAAGGCCCGTTCTGCCTCTAAGCACGCAGGGGAAAGCCGCCCCCGAACCCCCGCCCAAAAATGGCAGGTTGTAGGGAGAAGGGAGTAGGGAGTAGGTTTATAAGGTGCCGCAGGCGCCCTTCCGCCGCTGAGGGCGGCGGTACCAGTACCGCGGTCTTCTGCTACCCTGGAATTTCCGGAAACCATC
>CAZMWS010000107.1:0-7142 GCA_964570085.1 uncultured Lentisphaeraceae bacterium
CCGCCCTCGGACCCCCGCCTAATTTCTTCCGCCTACCGGCGGTACCTTTTAGCCATTTAGCTCTTTACGCGCTATGAATTCTCTGCTCGCATTAGACTTCGACGGCGTCATCTGTGATTCGGCGCCGGAAAATGCCGCCACTGCCTGGCGTTGCTGCCGCGCTCTCTGGCCCGAGCTCTTCCGTGGCGAAGTGCCGCAGGAGCAGATCCAGCGCTTCTGCCAGGAGTTGCGTCCCTACATGGAGACCGGCTACCAGTCCATCCTCCAGACTTGGCTCCTATGGTCGAAAGCGCCGCTGTCGCGCGCGACCACCGAATTCGCGGCGAATCTGGATGCTGTCTTGGCGGATGCGAAGCAGGACAAGGCGTCGTTGAAGGTGCTCTTTGGCGGCGAGCGTGACCGCTGGCTCTCCGAGGACGAGAATGGCTGGCTCTCCTACAATCGATTCTATCCCGGCGCCGCCGATGCCCTGCGGGAGCTCCTCTCCCGGGCGGATGTGCGGATTCTGACCACCAAGGAGGAGCGCTTCGTCTCCCGCCTCATGGCGCGGGAGGGCGTGGATTTTCCCGAAGAGAAGATCTTCGGTTTGGGGCGGATTCGCAACAAACAGGAGACCCTCCTGGAGTGGAGCCGCGAGGGCGCGCTGGTCTTCGTGGAGGACCGCCTGGCTACCCTGCAACGCATGGAGGGCATTGCGGGCCTGGAAAAGACCGCATTGGTCTTCGCCGACTGGGGATACAGCACCCCGGAACAGCGCGGGACCGCCGCTGCGGATCCCCGCATTCGGGTTATTGAAAATCCCTCTCGGCTGAAGGAGCTCGTATAACCATGGTCCTCTACCGCACACTCTCGGTCCTGGCGGGACTCCTGGCGGTCGCCTGCGCGGCCTTCGCCGCTTGCGCCCTCCCCCGCCATCCCCGCTGGGCAACTGCAATCCCCCGCTTGAAGATCCCCGGAATGGTCCTGGGAACGCTGGTCCTGATGGACTGCGCATTCGAGGCCGGACGGCTCCTCCCCGGCACTCGATGGCCCGCGCTCTTCTGGCTTCTGGTCCCCGTGACCCTCGTTCTTGCCTGGAAGACCCTGGATTTCCTCTTCGCACGGGCATTTGCCGGCGCATGGGTGTTGCTGGTGAATTACCTCATCCAGAATGCCTTCGCGTATTATTGCGGCATCCGGCCCCTCTATGCCATCGCCGCCCTGGTCTGGGGCGTCTGCGCCACCATCGTCCTCTTCGCTCCCTGGCAACTCCGGGATCTCCTGGAGAATTGCGCAAAAGACGCGAAGGGCCTCCCGAATCGCATCCTCCTGGGCGTCGGCATTGTCACGGGACTCCTGATGGCGCTCTTGCCCTTCTTGGGACGCAGTTAGAACAGCGCCGCCCCGGCTATATTTTCAACGCATCCCCAAGGATCCCCGGTACTCTCGCGTACTCGGGGATTTTCTGTTCCCATTCCCTCCATCCCCTAGCGTGAAACCGAACATGATCGCCCTCCTCCCTACCCCGAAAAAAGTCTCCTTCTCCCAGCAGGATACCTTCCGCTGGGCTTCTCTGGAGAATCTCCTGCTGCCTCGCGAATACACTCCCGCGCTGCTCCAGGCAGTCCTGACCTTCGCGGAGGAATACGAGGGACTCGTCGGAAATCGTCCCCGCCTGGGTGTAGCAGGACAGTCCTTCGACCGTCCCGGCATCGCGCTGGAGTTCGCCGAGGGCTTCGGTACTGACGACTACGCGATCTCCGCGTCTGCGCAGGGCGTGGCAGTGAAGGCCTCCACCGAGACCGGACTCTTCTACGGCATCCAGACGCTGCGGCAACTCCTCTCTCAGTCCGGAGAGGTCTGCCCCGCCTGCGAAATCCAGGATTCCCCCGATTTCGCGGTCCGCGGATTCTACCACGATATCACCCGCAGCGCCGTCCCCACCCTGGAGACTCTCTGCACGCTGGTGGACAAGATGAGCTTCTACAAGCTGAACCAGCTGCAACTCTACGTGGAGCATACTTTCGCGTTTGCACGCCACTGCGATATCTGGCAGGGCGCGGATCCCCTCACCGCCGAGGAGGTCCTCCGCCTCCAGGACTACTGCGAGGCGCGCCATGTGGAGCTGGTGCCCTCTGTCTCCACCTTCGGACACTTCTATACCGCCCTGCGCAGCAAGCGCCTGGAGGACCTGAATGAGCTGGATGTGAAGGCCTCTGAGCTGCCGTTCTCCCTCTACGACCGCATGGCACACTACACTCTCAATCCCTCCGATCCCCGCTCCATCCAGCTGGTGGCCGAGATCCTGGAGGACTACCTCCCGCTCTTCCACTCCCGCTATGCAAATATCTGCTGCGACGAGACCTTCGATCTCGGAAAGGGCAAGAATGCGCCGCTGGTGAAGGAGCCCGCCGATGTGAAGAAGCTCTACGTGGGCTTCCTCAAGAAGATCATGGATGTGGTGGTGCGCCTGGGCAAGGTCCCCATGTTCTGGGGCGACATCATTGGCGAGGATCACGAGTTGATGAAGGAGCTGCCCGAGGGCGCCATCCCCCTGGAGTGGGATTACGGCCCCGAGTGCGATCGGTGGGATACCTCCAAGATGGCCGAGGCTGTCAAGACCTTCTATGTCTGCCCCGGCACCACCGCCTGGAACCGCTGGCTCTGCGATGTCTATGCCGGACAGAAGAATATCCTCAACTACGCTCGGAAGGGACATAAATACGGCGCCACCGGATTGCTCAATACCAACTGGGGCGATTTCGGCAATGTCAATCTGCTGGCGACCTCCTGGTATGGAATGGTCTACGGCGCTGCCTGCGGCTGGAATGTGACGGCTGCCGAGGATGTGGAGGCCTTCGAAAGCGCCCTGGATGCCATCGAGTTCGGCACCACCAAGAAGCTCGCCTCCAAGTGGCGCGAATGCGCATCCATGTTCCAGTGCACCTGGCGCGAGCCCTCACTGTGGGTGGATCCCACCACGCTCCTCCGTGTGGAGAAGGACTGGGATGCCTGGTGCAACGCAAAGGCGATTCCCGGCATGATGCCCGCGCTCAAGAAGGTCAGTCTGGAGCTGGAGGATGCCATCGCTTCCGCGCATCCCCTGGATCCCCTGGCCGCCCGCGAACTGCGCTTCGCCACCGAGATGAATCTCCTGAATCACCGGATCATCGGTGTCATTGTCGGGACTCTCCCCGACGAGGACCCCTGGGCCGTGGCAGATGAACTCCGCCATCGCGAGGCACAGCTCTGCGAGCTCTGGCATAAGCGCAACAAGCCCTCGGAATACCACGAGGTCCGCGCCGCACTCCTCATCCTCGCAAATCGCCTGGATGCAATGAAGAAATAGCTTGGAAATCAGAGGGGGAAATCGAAGGGACGGGGGCATGCGCCCCCGCTCCCCCCGCATATTGTTCTAGATAGTATTGCCGGCTTTTGCCGGCATTAGCGCACTCGCCGGTAGATTCCGGCGCGGGGTTTCGCCCTGCGAAACCCTGGCCTAACTTCCTCCTTCCTCCTTCCTCCCTCCTCCTTTTTCGGAAACTGGCGCCGTATGGCGTCAGTTTCCAAAGACTTTCGTCGCTCGCTTCATGGTCTCGCGGATGGGGACCTCGAAGGGGCAGCGTTTTTCGCAGGCACCGCATTGGATGCATTCGGAGGCGTGGTGTGCGAGGAGTCGATAGTGGTCGCGGACGGTCTCGGGGACCTCGCCTTGGGCCTCGGCCAGGTTCAGATATTTATTGACATCGGCCACGCTGATCTGTTTGGGGCAGGGGGCGCAGTGTCCGCAATACATGCAGTGTCCGGACCAGGAGCACTTGTCTAGTCCGGCCAGCACGGTGGAGTAGTCCTTCTCTTCGTCAGTGGCATCGCACCACTTTAGAGCGTCCTGGATCTCTTCAACGCTGTGGGTGCCCACCATGACGGCGGCCACGGCGGGCCGAGTCAGGGCGTAATTCAGCGCCTGGACGGGTGTCATGGCGCGCCCGAACATGGAGAGATCCGCCTTCAGGAGGTTCCCACCGGCATAGACCTTCATGACGTCGATGGCGACACCTCGGCTGGCGCAGAGCTGGTAGAGCGCCTCCCGCTCCGGGTTGAAGTTATGGTAGTGGTTGGTGTAGGTCTCGTCGGCCCAGAGCTTCTCCACATCCTCATCCGGGGGCTGCATGTCGTAGCAGGGATTGACGGAGAACATGAGCACATCCACCAGCCCCGTCTCCACGATCTTCTTGGCAATGACGGGATTGTGGCTGGAGACTCCCAGGTGGCGGATCTTCCCGGACTTCTTCAACCCCAGGACGAAATCCAGGAATTCGGTCTCGAAGACCCGGTGGAAGTCGTCCTGTTCGTCGCAGTAGTGGATCATTCCCACATCCACGTGGTCGGTCTCCAGGCGCTGGAGGAGGTCCTCGAAGGACGCCTGGCAGAGGGGGATGTCGCGGGAGCGCTCGTATTGGCTGTTCTTCCAGATGGAGCCCACGTGCCCCTGGAGGACAAAGCCGTCGCGGCGTCCGCGCAGGGCATTTCCCACGAGGGAGCGCACGGTGGGATTCGGGGTGTATAGATCGATGAAGTTGATGCCGTTTTCAATGGCGAAGTCCATCATGGCCTTCGCTTGCCGGGGGCTCTTGCCAACGAAGCCCTCGCATCCAAGGGCGATGGCGCTTACCTGGATGCCGGTGCGGCCGAGGGTGCGGTAGATCATGGTGGACTTCCCTTGCTGTGGGGTGGTGGCTACTTTCCGGAGACGGCGGCGTGGTATTCTTCGTCCGTGACAGGCTCCAGCCAGGTATTCTTGTTGATGGCGGGATTGCATTCCACAGAGAGGTGTGCGAACCAGCTGTCGGGAGAGGCGCCATGCCAGTGCTCTACCTCGGGGGCGATCTCGATGACATCGCCAGGCAGCATCTTCACGGCGGCCTTGCCACGCTCCTGGTAGAAGCCCACGCCGCCTACGGCGATGAGCATCTGTCCGCCAGTGTGGCGGTGCCAATTGTTGCGGCAACCGGGCTCGAAGGTCACGTTGGATACGGGCACATGGAGCTGCGATTCCTTCTCGGTCAGGTGCGACAGGTAGCACTTTCCGGAGAAATACTGCGCGAAGGCGGTGTTTTCGCCGCCGCGGGGGAAGGGGCTCACGGTATTGCTCTGGACGGTCTCCAGGATGGCGGAGACCTGCGCGTCGGTGACGCCGTTGTTCTTGCCAATGCCGATGTGCGCCTTCAGCTGGCTCTCCGCGCCCGGGAGCGCCGCCAGCGCGGCGATGGTGCCCAGCTCGCGGGTTCGCCAGTCCAGGTTGTCGCGGGCGAAGATGTCGCCGAAGAGATGCGCCTTCAGGTATTCGTCAATGGCGGGAGCGAAGTCGAAGAGCGCGCCTTTCACCGGTGCGCCGCAGAGCTTCGTCTGGTTGGCGGTGCCGTAGATCAGGGCACTGCCCTCGGGACGGGGTCCCGGCAAGGACCCCGCGGCGTCCTGGATGCCCGACGACTGGCGCTCTTGCACCACCGACATGAAGTTCGCTAGCGCATTCAGGCTGCGGGGGAAGCCGCAGTAGGCATACAGCTGGACCAAGATCTCCTTGATCTCGTTCACCGAGACCCCGGCGTCCAGACCCGCATTCAGCGCGGCCTTCAAGTTCGCCATGTCGCCCCGGGAGGTGTACATGGCGATGGCGACGATCTTCTCTTCCTTCGAATTCAGGGCATTTGTGTTCATGGGTTCTTGTGCCTCCAGGTGGGGAAGGGCGCAGCAGAGCAGTAGGAGCATTCCGGCAAGCGCGGCGTTTCTCATGGGCGGGGGCCTCCGTGTTAAAGATGGATGGTGGGTTACTTCTGAAGCTCGAAATCGCGTTCAAGCCACCTCTCCACTTGGTCGGAGTGGCGGACTTGACTGCCCGGGAAGGCGATGCAGACGGGAGGCTCGGCACCAGTGCTCCTGCAGACTCTCTCGGCTTGCAAGAAACAGCTATCGGAACCGCCACCACCGTGGGTGCAGAAAAGGACGATTTTCTTGCCATTCAGGGCGGGATTGGAGAGGAAGGTCAGCACCGGCGGCGCAAGGACGCCATACCAGGTGGGACTCCCGATGAAGACCAAATCGTATTGCGCGAGATCCGCCACGGTGGTGGCGAGCTCCGGACGGACGCCATCGGCACACTCGCTCTTCGCACGATTGAGGCACTCCTGGTAGGTCGCCGGATAGGGCTCCTTGGCCTGGATCTCAAAAAGCGTCCCGCCCGTGAAATCACGGATCTTCTCGGCAGCCGCACGGGTGTTGCCACTCCAGGAAAAATAGGCGATCAGCACCTTCGTATCCGGCGAAATCTCCGTCTTCGATTCCGCTGAGGCGCTCCCACAGCTCCCAAAACTACAGAGACCAAGGCATAGCAATGCCAGCGACAACACTAGGAATTCTCTCTTCCACATGGTAAAAACAACCTCCAAATAAGGCAACAATCCGTCTTTCCCTAGGGACAATGCCGTTAACATATTCGCATCGCACCAGGCGGCGTGCCTTGCGGGGGGATGCCGTGTGAGGCAAAACTCTTAGTTCTAAATCATGTGCCCAAAGGGCGGGGCAGAACGCCCTATGGCCCCCTGTCCTGGAGACGGCTTTGCCGATTCCGTAGTTATCCAAAGGAGGTCGGGCTGCCGCCCCCGTATCCCCGCCTGCGCTACTAGCCAAAGGGCTTGTTTTAGGGGCGGTGTAGTGTGCGGTGCTTGCCCTTGCGTGGGTAACTAGGTCAAGGTTTTTAGGGGGGGGCGGGGGGCTTGCCCCTGTGTGCGCCGGCTTTTTAAGTGGGGGGTGCGGGGGGCTTGCCCCTGTGTGCGCCGGCCTTTTTTAAGTATGTTTTTCTTCTTTATAAGTCCTTGGGGCTTGCCCCTGTGTGCGCCGGCTTTTTAAGTGGGGGGTGCGGGGGGCTTGCCCCCAGTCCTTTGGATATTCCCCCATTCTCAAGCGCGTATTGCTGGTAGGTATGCCCCTTTGCTACTTTTGCCGCTGTGTTGCTATCGCCAAATGGCGGAATACCCGCCGCATATTCCGAAGCGCCTCCTCCCCCCCCCATTAGTATTTCGAAGCGCCTCCTCCCCTTTTTCGGGATTTCATGTATGCGCGTACGCGCGCGCAGGTATGCGCACGGGCCCAGGCCCCCTCCCTAC
>CAZMWS010000108.1:0-7094 GCA_964570085.1 uncultured Lentisphaeraceae bacterium
GCCCGTCTGCACACCGAGATGACCGCCCGCAAGGGGCGAAGGCCTAAACACGAAGGGGTACAACAAGATGTCAGAAGATACTCAGAATGTCGCCACCCCCGCCGCCGCGGAGGTCCGCGAAAATCACCGCAAGGTGCGCGTGGGCACTGTCGTTAGCGATAAGCAGGACAAGACCCGCGTCGTCGCCGTGGCCCGCACCGCTCCCGATCCCCTCTACAAGAAGGTGATCAAGCACACCACCAAGTTCTACGTCCATGACGAGAACAACGAGTCCAAGATCGGCGATGTCGTCCGCATCATGGAGACTCGTCCTCTCTCTAAGATGAAGCGCTGGCGCCTGGTTGAGATCCAGAAGCACGCGGACACCGACTAACCCACCAAGCCCTAGGAGAATACCAACATGATTCAGATGCAGACCACACTTGAGGTGGCTGACAACACCGGCGCCAAGGAGATCATGGCCATCCGGTGCATCGGACAGGGCAAGGGATACGCCGAAATCGGCGATATCATCAAGGCCAGTGTCAAAGAGGCCCAGCCCCGCGGCGTCGTCAAGAAGGGCGACGTGGTCAAGGCCGTTGTCGTGCGCACCGCAAAGAACATCCGCCGTCCCGATGGCAGCTGCCTCCGCTTCGACCGCGATGCAGCCGTCATTATCGACGACTCCAACAACCCCCGTGGCACCCGTATCTTCGGACCGGTTGCCCGCGAACTGCGAGACAAGAATTTCACCAAGATCATCTCGCTGGCCCCGGAGGTGCTGTAAATGTCCAAAGCCAACATCAAGAAAGACGACATCGTCGTCGTCCTCGCCGGTTCCGACAAGGGCAAGAAGGGCAAGGTCCTGCGGGTTGACCGCAAGGCCGGCCGGGTCACCGTGGAAGGCGTGAACGTGCAGAAGAAGACCATGCGCCGCAGCCAGGAGCGTCCCCAGGGCGGTATCATGGACGTTGAGGGTCCCATCGACATCAGCAACGTGATGGAGGAGACCCGCTACAACGCGCGTCCCCAGATCGCCAAGGCCAAGCAGTCCTAGACGGCAGGAGGAGACCAATGAACACCAATCCGCTCTACAAGAAATACCAGGACGAGGTGATTCCTGCGCTGAAGAGCAACCACAGCTACGCGAATCCGATGGAGATTCCGAAGCTGGTGAAGGTTGTGCTCAACAGCGGAGTCTCCCCGGACAAGGACCGCGAGACCCTGAACGAGGTGGTTGACACCCTGAGCAAGATCACCGGTCAGAAGGCCGTCATCACCAAGACCACGAAGAACATCAGCCAGTTCAAGCTGCGTGCCGGCATGAACGTGGGCGCTTCCGTGACCCTGCGCCGCGAGAAGATGTACAACTTCCTCTACCGTCTGGTGAATATCGTTCTGCCCCGCGTCCGCGACTTCCGCGGCATCCCCGCGAAGTCCTTCGACGGCGCCGGCAACTACACCTTCGGCCTCACCGACCAGTCGGTCTTCACCGAGATCGACATGGACAAGGCGAAGCACACGGTGGGTATGAACATCACCATCGTCACCACCGCAAAGACGGATGACGAGGCCCGGGACCTGTTGCAGCTCCTGGGAATGCCTTTCGCCAAGAACTGAGGAGGATACCGCCGTGGCCAAGAAAAGTCTGATCGTGAAGTCCCAGAGGACCCCGAAGTTCAGCAGCCGGGCCTACACCCGCTGCGAGCGCTGCGGTCGTGTCCGGGCCGTGTACCGCAAGTTCCACCTCTGCCGCATCTGCCTGCGGGAGCTGGCCAGCAATGGCATGATCCCCGGCGTGACCAAGGCGAGCTGGTAAGCCAAGGAGGCAAACAACCATGAGCATGAGCGATCCAATTGCAGATATGCTGACTCGGGTGCGCAACGCCTCGAACGCGAAGCTGCCCACCGTTTCCATGCCCTCCAGCAAGCTGAAGGCCTCCCTGGCCCAGACGCTGCAGGAGACTGGATTCATTGACAGCTACGAGGTGACGGACCTGGGCAACAACAAGAAGGCCCTGAACATCGTCCTGAAGTACAAGGGCAAGAACTCCACTCCTGTCATCGAGGGAATCAAGCGCATCAGCCGTCCCTCCTGCCGGGTGTACGTGAACAGCGCCGAGATCCCCCGGGTTCTCGGCGGCCTCGGCGTGGCCATCCTGACCACCTCCCAGGGTCTGATGACCGACCGTGTGGCGCGCAAGCGCAACATCGGCGGCGAGCTGCTCTGCTATGTCTGGTAGTGTCAAACGGAGGAACAGCTAATGTCTAGAATGGGTAACAAGCCGATCGCACTGGATCCTTCGGTGAAGGTGGAGATCAAGGACGGCGTGGCAACCGTCAAGGGTCCCAAGGGCGCCCTGAGCCAGGCCATTCCTTCCGACGTGACCGTCGCGGTGGCGGAGGATGGAAAGGCGATTCACGTGTCCCGCGCCAACGACGAGCGCCAGACCAAGATGAACCATGGTCTGATCCGCAGCCTTGTGAACAACATGGTGACCGGTGTCAGCAAGGGTTTCTCCATTGAGCTGGAGCTGGTGGGCGTCGGTTATCGTGCCGCGCTGAAGGGCCAGGAGCTGACCCTGAACCTGGGTTACAGCAACCCCCGCATCTACATGGTTCCCGAGAATGTGAAGTGCACCCTGAAGGATCAGACTCACATTCTGCTGGAGTCCATCGACAAGCAGGCTGTCGGCCAGGTGGCCGCCAGCATCCGCAGCAACCGCGTGCCCGATGCCTACCACGGCAAGGGCGTGCGCTACGCCGGCGAGCAGCTCTCCCTCAAGGAAGGCAAGAAGGTGTAGCGATTTGTCCCGGGCGGCCCTGGTCGAGCCTCGGCAACCCGCCGGAACTGCCCCGTCTCTACGGGGCGACTCTCGGCGGAATCCGCGGCCAGGCCGGTCGTTCCAGGCGTGTCCCCCTGGCGAAAAGACACCGGTTCTCCCGGCGCTCTTCGCCCTGGGGAAGAGAAGGACACGCTGCGAACTGCCATGCGTGGCTTTGCGCCTTTGGGCGTGGAGATGCGGGGTGGTTTGTGGCGGCCGCCGTACCAAGCCGGCGGCGAGTTGAAAAGGACAGAAAGAAACAATGAGCAAGCTCAGCAAGAAGGAACAGCGGATTCGCCGTCATCGCCATATCCGCAACAAGGTGTCTGGCACCGCCCAGCAGCCCCGTCTGTGCGTCTGCCGCACGGGCGCACACATTTACGCCCAGATCATCGACGACGAGGCTGGCGTGACCCTGGTGTCCGCCGCCACCGTGGAGAAGGTCTTCCGGGATCAGAAGCTGGCCGCCAACGTGAAGAGCGCGCAGGCCATCGGTGCCGCCATCGCCCAGCGGGCGTTGGAGAAGGAGATCAAGACCGTGGTCTTCGATCGTGGTGGATTCCCCTATCATGGCTGCGTGAAGGCCCTGGCCGACGCCGCTCGTGAGGCCGGTCTACAGTTCTAGTAATCACGACACCAAAGGGAGATTACATCCGTGGCAACTGCAATTGAAGAAAATGTGACCGTGGCCGAGGCCCCCGAGGCCACCGCCGCGGCCGCCCCCCGGAAGTCCGAGGGACGTCCCCAGCGCCGTGAAGGCCGCCGCGACCAGCGTCGTGAGCGGGAGGTTGAGCAGGACGAGTTCGAGGAGCGCACCATCGTTGTGAACCGTTCCACGAAGGTTGTGAAGGGAGGCAAGAACTTCTCCTTCAGCGCCCTGATCGTGGTTGGTGACAAGAAGGGCCGTGTTGGCATGGGCTTCGGCAAGGCCAACGAGGTCTCCGATGCCATCCGCAAGGGCGGCGAGCAGGCTCGTCGGCACCTGATGACGGTCCCCACCAATGGCGGCACCATCACCCACGCCGTGGAAGCCCGCTTCTGCGCTGCGAAGGTGCTTGTGAAGCCCGCCAGCCAGGGTACTGGTGTCATCGCCGGCGGCGGCATGCGTGCCGTGCTGGAGCTGGCCGGAATCCAGGACGTCCTCGCGAAGTCCCTGGGCAGCAGCAACCAGGCCAATGTGGTGAAGGCCACCTTCGACGCCCTGAAGAAGCTGCGCACCAAGGCCGAGATGTTGGAGAAGCGCGACCTGAAGGCGCTCTAAGGAGGAACTTTCCATGAAGCTTCATGAATTGAAGAATCCCTTCAACCGCCAGGCCCGCAAGCGCGTCGGCCGTGGTGATGGTTCCGGCAACGGCCGTACGGCCGGCCGTGGTGACAAGGGTGCGGGTGCCCGCGCGGGTGCCAAGCGCCGTCCCTACTTCGAGGGTGGTCAGATCCCCCTGATCCGCCGTCTGCCCAAGCGTGGCTTCAACCACGCCACCCACGTGGAGTTCGAGGTCGTGAACCTGGACACCCTGGAGGCGCATTTCGAGGCCGGCGAGGAAGTGACCCGCGAGATCCTGGAGCAGAAGAGCCTTCTTTCCAAGGAGGCGCTTCCTCTGAAGGTCCTGTGCCGCGGCGAGCTGACCAAGGCCCTGAAGGTCACCGCTGACAAGTTCAGCGCCCAGGCAAAGGCGAAGATCGAGGCCGTTGGCGGCACCGTGAATCAGCTGATGGCCTCCCATGACGAGGACAAGGCTGCCAAGCACGCCGCCCACGTGGCCTGCAAGAACAAGAAGAAGGCTCTCAAGGCTCAGGCCGAGGAGCTGAAGGGCTAGCGAGTCCCGGCCGCGAATCGTCTTTCGAGAAATGCGTTTCTCGGAGGAGGGTCCGCGGCCTCTTCTTACGGGGGAGGGCGCCGGCGCATCCGCCAGCGTCCTCTCGCCGTCCGCCTCTCCTTCTCTCTTTTTGCAGACTCCCCGGATGATGACTCCTTTTCCCGGGTGATGTCGCGGAGGCGGCGCAAAGACCGTCACAGCGAGGAAGCGCTGCGGTCTATTTGCGGATTCTCGCGGTTCCAGATGAATTTCCACCGTCCTGCCCTTGCGGTGGGTGGTGATTAGGGTATATTGACTCCCTGCTGTTTTTCCGTGGCCGCTACCGTCCTTTGGGGGCGGAATTGCTGCCGGATTCCCTTTCGTAAACTACACGTTCCCTCGAACCATACTGCCTATGTTTTCCGCCTATCTGAATTGCTTTAAGATTCCGGAATTGAGAAAGCGTCTTCTCTTCACCTTCGCCATGATCGCGCTGGTGCAGTTGACGGCGGCCATTCCCTGCCCCGGCATTGATCCGGCCCGTCTGAAGGAGCTCTTCGGAAATCTGAACTCCGACGCCGGTGCCTCCGGCATCATGGGCATGCTGAATCTCTTCAGCGGCGGCGCAATGGAGAAGTTCGCTATTGGCGCCTTGGGCATCATGCCCTACATCTCCGCGTCCATCATCCTGCAGCTGATGACCCCCGTGATCCCCGCGCTGAGCAAGATGACCCGCGAGGGCGAGAGCGGCATGCAGCAGTACAATTTCATCATGCGGTCTCTGACCGTGGTGGTTGCCATCGTGCAGGGCATCATGTTCTCCATGGCCATGATGGAGCCCGGTAGCGTGGGCCTGGGCGGCGCCTCCGTGGTGCTGAATCCCGGCATGGGTTTCATGGTCCAGACCATCATCATCCTGGTGGGTGGCTCCATGTTCATCACCTGGCTGGGCGAGATGGTCACCGAGCGCGGCGTGGGCAACGGCGCCTCTCTCATCATCACCGTGAATATCGTGGCGCGTATCCCCCAGGCTCTCATGAGCCTCTACCAGATGGTCTTCATCGGTAGCGCCACTGGCGAGAACCAGCTGACCTTCGTCCACCTGCTCATCCTCATCGCGCTCTTCATTGCGGTGACCGTGGGCGCCATCATCCTGACCGAAGGCATGCGCAAGATCCCCGTCCGCTATGCACAGCAGCGCTCTGTGGGCGGCTTCGGGCGTTCCGCCGGCGTGCAGACCACCTACCTGCCTCTGCGCGTCAACTACGCGAACGTGATGCCTATCATCTTCGCGGGCGCCATCCTCTCCTTCTTCGAGATGCTCCTGCGCTACCTCCCCCAGGGAGCCTTCACCCAGTGGCGGGTGATCCACTTCCAATATGGCAGCAATGGCTACATGGTCATCTACGCGCTGCTCCTCCTGCTCTTCGCTTTCTTCTGGGTCGCCAACCAGTTCAATCCCATCCAGATCGCTGACGACTTCCAGAAGAACAACGGATACATCCCCGGCATCCGTCCCGGAAAGCCCACCAGTGACTTCCTGGATCACGCCATGACCCGCATCACCCTGGCTGGCGCACTGGGACTGCTGGTGCTGGCCATCCTCCCCATGATCCTGGCGACCTCCTTCCTGAAGATCCCCCACACCATCGCACAGTTCTTCGGCGGCACCAGCCTGCTGATCATTGTGGGTGTGATGCTGGATACCATGCGACAGATCCAGACCTACCTCATCAGCCGCAACTACGATGGATTCCTCTCCAAGGGTATTCTCCGCAACGGCCGCATGATGTAAAAAAAGGCTAGATAGCCCAAACACAAAAAAGGCAGGACGCCACAAGGCGCCCTGCCTTTTTTGCGTCCTGGAGGGACGCAAAAGAAAGGAGGAAGGAGGAGGGAGGAAGGAGGAAGTTAGGCCAGGGTTTCGTGACCGAAACCCATCGCCGGGAAGACCCGGCGATTGTGCAAATGCGCCGCAACAGGTTGCGGCGCAAGTAGTTAGTAGTTAGCCGTTAGTTGTTCGGTCGCTGCGCAGCCCTTCCGTCGCATCACGCGGCGGTACTTGTACCGCGGCAGTCAAACTGCGGAAGAGCGCCTGCGGCACTTTATTGGCTAGCCCTTAGCCACTAATCACTAATTGCTAGGCACTTACGGCGCATGATGCGCCGTAGCGGGGGCGCTTTTTACCGGAGTGTTATTGGGATAGGCGCAGTTTTCGGGAAGACTACCAAAGGACGGAGGGGCTACCGCCCCCCGGACCCCCAAAAATACTTTTTGGGTAGCCATGCGGCTAAACTTGCTACTTGCTATCTTCGCCCTACTACTTAGCTGGTGGGGAGCGGGGGCGCCCCCCGTCCTTTCGTTATTTTGCCATGCCCCAATACTGTCCTCGCCTACTTCCTTCCGCCTACCGGCGGTGCGGTTCCGCGGCCTTAACCGCGGAACAGCGCCTGCGGCACCTTATAAGCTAGCCGCCATTTTGCCACGGGGCAAA
>CAZMWS010000109.1:0-7050 GCA_964570085.1 uncultured Lentisphaeraceae bacterium
TCTTGGGGGTAGCGGTGCGGCAACCAGCGGCGCCAATGGCCACGGCGGCGGCCAGAGCGAGCGTTCCGCAGGAGGAGAGGAGGCTCATTTTCATCGTCCGTTTCCTGTGATATTGTGTAGGTGAGGGAATGAGAGAAGGCGTTGTTTAAAGGCGTAAAAAGGATTCGAATTCCTCAGGAGGCCCCGGCGTCACCCGTGCGTGCGCACGCGTGCGAATCCAGCGCGTCCACGGCGGCGGCGAATTTGTCGCCGCGTTCCGCGTAGGAGCGGAACATATCCATGCTTGCGCAACCGGGAGAGAGGAGGACCAATTCGCGGGGAGAAGCGGCATTGGCGGCCAGGGCGACCGCCTCCTCCAGGGAAGCGCAGACATGGCACTGCGTCCAGCTCCCCCAGGATTCCGCCAGACGGGGACCACTTTCCCCTATGAGGAATGCGGTCTTAACATACATTCTGATTTCCGGTTCGGCTTCCACAAGGGAGCATCCCTTAGCCAGGCCGCCGGCAATCAGATGAATGCCCTTTCCGGCCATGGGGCCCAGGGTGCGCAACGCCTGAATCATGGCGTCCACGTCGGTGGCCTTCGAGTCGTCCACGAAGAGGACCTCGTTGCGTTCGCGCACCAGCTGAATGCGATGGGGACCGCACTGGAAATTGGAGAGCGCCAGACGGTATTTTTCCAGGGGGATTCCCAAGGCGGAGAGCATTGCGATCACCGCCGCGGCGTTAGCGAGGTTGTGGCTGCCCTGCATCTGCAGTCCCGCCCGGGAGAGCACCAGCTCCTCGCCAGAGGGCGCCAGATGCCGGATGCCCTCCGCACAAATCCACCAGTCCTCCGCCAGGGGGCGTTCCGCGAGGGCGGTGGGCTCCTCGCCCCGCAGCCAGAGGCGCGCGCGGTGCACGCCATCGACCAAGTGGAGGTGTTCCTCCAGGGCGGCGTGATAGACGACGGCGCCGGAGGAAGGGACGCGTTCCAGGAGGGATGCCTTGAGGGCAGTGTAGTTCTCCAGGGTGGCGTGCCGATCCAGGTGATCGGGAGTCACATTCAGGAGAATTGCGCCGGCGGGTCGGAGGCCCGCCGCGTGTTCCAATTGGAAGCTACTGACCTCGAGCACCAGATAATCCAGCGCGGGTGGATCCAGGGCGATCTGGGAGAGAGGCACGCCGATATTTCCGGCGGACAACGCGGAGAATCCGGCGCCTTTCAGGCATGCCGTCAGGAGTTCGGTGGTGGTAGTCTTGCCGTTGGTGCCGGTGACCGCCAGGATAGGGCATGCCAGGAAAGAGGCGCCGAATTCCAGCTCGCCCACCAGAGGCGCGCCGGTGGATTCGCCCATGCGATGGAGGGCGCTTCCCAGGGGAATGCCGGGAGAGACCACCACGAGGTCGATCTTCTCGTCACCCGCCCAGAGGCAATCGTGGCATCCCCAAAGAAAGGAGACGCCCGCCGCCGACAGTTGTGCGCTGTCATCGGGAGCGCTGTCCTTCGCGGCGCCATCAACCAGGATCACATGGGCGCCATGGGAGGCGGCCAGGCGCGCGGCGGCGCGGCCACTCTTCCCGGCACCCAGCACCAGGACCGTCTTTCCTGACAGAGACTCCGGAATCATTTCAGGTCCGCGGGCTCCATTTCGGCGATGTAGGGCAGCTGGCGGAAGCGCTCATTGTAGTCCATTCCGCAGCCGATGAGGAAGCGGTCGGGCAGGCGGAAGCCGACCCACTCGGCGGTGAAGTCCTTGGCGAGGGGATGGAGGGGGCGGTCCTTCTGGACGAGCACGCAGGTCTTCACGTCCACGGCATCCTGTTCCTGGAAGTGCCGGCGGATGGAGGAGAGAGTCAGGGCGGTATCGAGCACCTCGTCCACCAGCAGCACATGGCGTCCGGCAACAGGGCGCTTGGGAGTGCCGCGCATGGTGATCTTTCCGGTGGACTTGTCGTCCACATAGCTGGAGACCAGGACGGAGTCCAGGATGAAATCGCCCTTCAGATGGCGGGTCAGATCGACGGCGAAGTAGCATGCGCCGTTCAGCAGTGCCATAACGGTGTAGGGCTGTCCCTCGTAGGCGCGATTGATTTCGTCGGCCATTTCCTGGATGCGTGCCTGGATCTGCTCCTGAGTGAGAACAATCTTCATTGTAGTGTGGAATCGAAGGGGGTTTTAGGAAAGAAAAGACGAATTGGAATTTGGAAAGTGTGTGTGTTATCGTCCGGTCATGCGGCGATAGGCGTCCCCGGCCATGTAGGAGCTACGGACCAGTGGACCGCAGACCGCGCGGGCGAAGCCCAGCTCCTCCTCGGCGTATCGCCGCCACTGGAGGAATTCAGAGGGCGGGATGAAGCGTGCCACGGGGAGTTGTGCGGGAGTGGGCTGGAGATACTGTCCCAGGGTCACCAGGGAGACGCCAGCCTCCCGCAAATCCCGCAGGGCCTGACGGATATCCTCGTCACTCTCGCCCAATCCCAGCATCATGCCGCTCTTCACCACCGTGCCCGCAGGGGCGTGTTCGGAGGCATACTTCAGGACGGCCAGGCTTCCACGGTAGGTCGCCACGCTCCGGACGCTGGGAGCGAGGCGTTCCACGGTCTCCAGGTTATGTCCGAAGACCGCGGGCGCGGCTTCCAGGACCTTGTCCAGGGAGGCGAAGTCTCCGCGGTAGTCGCTGGTAAGGACCTCCACCAGGGTATCGGGGGACGCCTGACGGATCGAGCGAATCACATCGGCCATGGCGGAGGCGCCGCCATCGGGGAGGTCATCGCGGGTCACACAGGTGACCACCGCGTATTTGAGGCCCAGTTCCTGGACGCTCCTGGCGACCTTGATAGCCTCGTCGGGATCCACAGGCGTAGGGCGACCGTGGTTCACAGAGCAGAAGCGGCATGCGCGAGTGCACACATCGCCCAGAATCATGAAGGTAGCGGTGCGCTGCTTCCAGCACTGGCAGCGATTAGGGCACTTCGCGCCTTCGCAGACGGTATGGAGTCCGCCCTCCCGCAGGAGTTGCCGCATCTCGCGGCGTTCTTCGCCGCCCTGGAAGGGACTCTTGAGCCAGAGAGGGAGTCGCCCGGAAGCGGGATCGAAGGGCAGCCGTGTCTCCAGGGAGAGTCCCCGGAGTTCCTCGCGGTATTCCTCCAGGAAGCGGCGGTCCGTGGGCATCAGATCCAGCGCGTCCCATTCCACGGGGGTATGCCAGCGGCACTCCTGACCCTCCTGGGGAGTGGGCTCCGCGTCGGCGGGCGCCTGGCAGAGAAGGAAGTGCAGCCGGATTGCGGGGGCGGACTCGGTGGCGGGTCGGAAGATGGTCGCCACGGGGACAGCGGAGGTCACGGAGAAGGCGAGTTCCTCGCGCAATTCCCTGCGGATGGTCTCCTCGAAGCTCTCGCCCGACTCGCATTTTCCGCCAGGGAACTCCCAGCGGCCCTCGCCTCTGCTGCCAGGACGCCGCGTGGCCAGAAGCAACCGCCCCTCCCGGAAGACCACGGCGGCGCAGACATCAATCACTCCATCGCAGGCGGGGCTCTCCACGGAATTCTTCTCCACGGCAAATATCAGAAATCGCAAAAATAGACCTTGTCGCCCTCCCCCCACCTCCCGAGACACTCCCGGTGGACGCAACGCGCGGCGGCGGCACCATTCCGGGAAGAAGCCGCCCCTCTCCGAGAATCCGAAGAGGGGCGCGAATCGCTCCTCCCGCACTATTTGCGGAGGAGCGGGGAAATGAGGGAAAGAGGAATCGGGACTAGAGCTCGCCGATCACGAATTCCGCGCGGCGGTTCAGCTTGAACTGGCTCTCCTCGACGGCATCGGCGACTGCGGGGCGATCCTCGCCATAGCTGAGGGTCTGCATCCGGCCATCGGCCACGCCAAGAAGACCGAGATACTGCTGCACGGAGAGCGCACGGCGCTCGCCCAGCGCGCGGTTGTACTCATCGCTGCCGCGAGCATCGGTGTGTCCCTCGATCACCACGCCCAGCTTGGGATTCTCGACCAGGAACTGCGCCAGGCTATCCAGCTTCGCACGCTCGGAGCCCTGGATCTCGGACTGGTCGTAGCCGAAGTAGACCACGCCATCCCAGCGCTGGCCATTCTTCACGAAATCGGACTCGCCATTGACGCCGGCGGCGGGCTTGTCAGTACCCTCCCAGGGACCCATGGCGGCGCCATTCTCGCCGAATTCGTCCAGTCCAGCCACATCCGCGCCGGCGGGCACGAAGCCGTCCTCGCCGAAGCCCGCGCCATTGGCGGCGCTGTCAGCGCCCAGGGCATTGGGGTTCCGCACCACGCCAGTCAGATCGATCTTGGGCTTCTTGGTGCAGGAGGTAACGAGGAGGGCGCAGGCGACGATGGCCGCCAGAAGACTCAGAGTGCGATTCAGGCGCATAGTGAAGGAAGAAGGAGGGTAGATGGTTTCGTACAAAGGGACTCGGGGAAAGGGGCCTTCGGGTTCGACGCAACGGGAATTCTCCTGCGTCGTCTCCCTACGGGAAAGAACGGTGGATACTGTAATGCCCGTTTCCCTTCCCGGAGAGAGGCGCAGGGGCTTTTTCACGAAAGAAATGCACGCCTTCTTCCCCACGCCAAATCCCCCTCTGCCCCAAACACAAAACGACCCCATACACGCCACCCACGACACGCCTTTTTTCCAAATTCGCGCACACCGCTATTGAAATCCGGCAAAATGTGGTTATCTTAACCCCGCTTTCTCACCGGAGAGGTGTCAGAGTGGTCGATTGAGCAGCACTGGAAATGCTGTTTACCGAAAGGTAACCAGGGTTCGAATCCCTGCCTCTCCGCCATCCCATTTCCCACATAAGGCCGCGGCTCCAGCTTATCTGGAACGCGGCCTTACGCGTTTTGGGCGAGACCGCTCGCCCCCAAAACGCGAAAAAAAAAGGAGGAAGGAGGAAGGAGGAAGGAGGAAGGAGGAAGTGAGGACCGCCTGCGGCGCGCTGCATAACCCAAATTCACGGAAGGAGGAAGAAGGAAGTGAGGACCGCCTGCGGCGCGCTGCATAACCAAATTCTTCGGAAGGAAGAAGGAGGCGCGCCCGAATTTGGCGCAAGAGTACCGCCGGTAGGCGGAAGAGCGCCTGCGGCACCGCTTAAACTACTACCTACTCCCTTCTACCCTCTATCTACGGGCGCCCCCAGCGCCCGCTTTTTTGCACGCGCCGGTAGATTCCGGCGCGGGGTTTCGGCATTTCCTTGCCGAACCCCTGGCAAAACTTCCTCCTTTCTCCTTCCTCCTTTCTTTTTATAGGCGCTCCCAGTGTGGGGGATTATGTTACACGGCCATGCAAGAAGCGCCGCGCGTCATCATAGAGGATTTAGGGATAGGTTTCCGCCAAGGCGGGGGGCTATTGCCCGCCGTGGATGGTGCGTCCCTGGTGTTGCGTCGTGGCGAGATGGTGGCATTGTTGGGAGAGAGTGGCTCCGGCAAGACCCTCACCGCCCTCTCGCTGCTGGGGCTCCTGCCCAATCCGGGCGCCTGTCTCACCCACGGACACGCCTGGTACGAGGGCAAAGACCTGTATGCCCTGGATCAAGAGGAGCTACAGGGCCTCCGGGGCCGTCGCCTGGCGATGGTCTTCCAGGAGCCCATGACGGCACTGAATCCGGTGCTGACCATCGGACAGCAGCTGGAGGAGGTGCTCCAGACGCACTTCAAGATGACGAAAGAGCGCCGTCGCGCGCGTTGCGTGGAGCTCCTGCAGGAGGTAGAGATTCCGGAGGCGGAGAGCCGTCTGGCGGCCTACCCGCACCAGCTTTCCGGCGGCTTGCGCCAGCGCGTGGTGCTGGCCATGGCGCTGGCAGGCGAGCCGGATGTGCTCATTGCCGACGAGCCCACCACCGCCTTGGACGTGACTGTCCAGGCGCAGATTGTGGCGCTGCTGCTGCGTCTCCAGAAGAAGCACGACTCCGCGGTGTTGCTGATCACCCACAACCTGGCGTTGGCGGCGCAGGGCGCCCAGCGCTGCGTGGTCATGTACGCCGGCCAGGTGGTAGAGGAGGCCTCCGCGCAGGAGCTCTTTCGCTCCCCCGGCCATCCCTACACCCGGATGCTCCTGCAGTCCCTCCCTCGAAAGGAGCGCCGCGGCATCCCGCTGGAAACCATTCCCGGCGCTGTTTCCCGCGCCCATGGCGGCGAGACCCCCGGTTGCCGATTTGCGCCGCGGTGCCCCCTGGCCTGTGACGAATGCCGCAAGAGCGCGCCCGCCTGGCAGACGCTCACTTCCTCCCACGGCTGCCGGTGTCCCCGCTGGCAATTGCCTCTCCCCGAGGCAACGACGAGCGCGGATGAGAAAGCCGCGGTCGCGAAGGATTCCTCCCCGAAGGAGCTCCTGCGGATTTCGGATCTGCGAGTCTGGTTCCCGGTGACGAAGAGCCTGTTGCCCAAGAATCGCCGCTGGCTGAAGGCGGTGGATGGCGTAGATTTGTCGTTGCGTTATGGCGAGACCCTGGCGCTGGTAGGCGAATCCGGCTGTGGAAAGAGCACCCTCGGCAAGGCGGTGGTGCGGCTCCTGGAGCCCACGGGCGGCGAGATCCTCCTGGATGGCGAATTCCCCGTGGCGCATGCAAAAGAGCGGGAGCTCTCACGGTTGCGCCAGAGCGTCCAGATGATCTTCCAGGACCCCTTCTCCTCCCTGGATCCCCGCCTCATGATCCAGGAATCCCTGGGCGAGGCGCTGGATCTGAAACACGGCGATGACGACCGGGAGACCCGCCGTCACCGCGTTGAGGCCCTCCTGGAGAAGGTGGGACTCTCTCCGGAGGACCGCCTCCGATACCCGCACCAATTCTCCGGCGGACAGCGCCAGCGCATCGGCCTGGCACGCGCGCTTGCCGCCGATCCCCGACTGATTCTCTGCGACGAATGCACCAGCGCCCTGGATGTCTCCGTGCAGGCGCAGATCCTGAATCTGCTGAAGCGCCTCCAGAAGGAGCTGGGCGTGGCGTATCTCTTCATTACCCACGATCTGAGCGTGGTGAGCTACCTGGCGGACCGCGTGGCGGTGATGTACCTGGGGCGGATTGTGGAGGAGGCGCCCGCCG
>CAZMWS010000110.1:0-6802 GCA_964570085.1 uncultured Lentisphaeraceae bacterium
CTGGTTGTGGTGGTTGACAACCGCACCACCGCCATGACCGGCCACCAGGACCACCCCGGCACCGGACGCACCCTCATGGGCGAGACCACCCGCGAGGCCTCCATCGCCGATTTCGGAAAGGCCTGCGGCATCCAGCGCATCCGCACGGTGAATCCCTACCACCTCCAGGAGACCATCCAGGTCCTCAAGGAAGAGCTGGAGGCCACCGAGCCCTCGCTGGTCATCTCCCGGGCGCCCTGCCCTCTGCGCACCCGGAAAGCCCTAGGGCCCGCCTTCGCCATCGATCCCGAAAAGTGCAAGAAGTGCGGCGCCTGCCTGAAGCTGGGATGCCCCGCCCTGGAAAAGCGCGACGGCGCCATCACCATCAACCACCTCACCTGCGCCGGATGCGGCGCGTGCCAGGAGGTCTGCCACTTCGGCGCCATCCAGCAGAACGCAGCAAAGCAGGAGTAGCCAACCATGTTCGACCAGACCTTCAGCGTCCTCCTCTGCGGCGTGGGCGGCCAGGGAATCCTCCTGGCCAGCGAAATCACCGCTTGCGCCGCCATCCTCTCCGGATATGACGTAAAGACCAACGAGGTCCACGGAATGGCCCAGCGCGGCGGTTCCGTGGTGGCCTCCATCCGCTTCGGCTCCCATGTGCGCAGCCCCATGGTGGAATTGGGCGGCGCGGACAGCCTCCTGGCCATGGAGCCCGTGGAGGCCATCCGCTGCCACCGATACCTGAAGCCCAATGGCGTGGCCGCGGTCTCCTCCCAGCGAATGGTGCCCGTCACCGTCTCCAGCGGCAATGCGGTCTACCCCGAGACCGAAAAGGCGCTCCAGGCGCTCTTCCCCAACCTGACCTACCTGGATGCCACCGCCGTCGCCGAACAGCTCGGAAGCCCCAAGGCCGCCAACATGGTCCTGATGGGCGCCTTGGCCGGCATGGCAGGACACATCGCCCGGAAAGTCTGGGAGCTCGCCATCCAGAAGTGCGTCCCCGAAAAATACCTGGAGCTCAATCTGACCGCCTTCCGCAAGGGAATGGCACTCCGCGCACGCTAGAAAAACACACACGCCCTCGAATTTTTTCGTTTTGCCTCCAATGATCCCGGCAGACGGTCCCCCAAAAGGCCGTCAAGCCGGGGATGTCCCACCCACAAGAAAAGCACCATGAAGACCATGAACTTCGAGCATCCCCGCGATCAAATCGTGGAGATGATGGGCCGCATCTATCGCTACGGTCTGACCACCACCAGCGGCGGAAATCTCTCCATCCTGGACTCCGAGGGAAACATCTGGATCAGTCCTGCCGGCATTGACAAGGGCAGCCTCCGCCGCGAGGACGTCATGTGCGTCAAGCCCGACGGCACCATGATCGGCCCCCACAAGCCCTCCAGCGAATTCCCCTTCCACAAGGACATCTACAAGCTGCGCCCCGATGTGCGCGCCATTGTCCACGCCCATCCCCCAACACTGGTGAGCTTCTCCGTGGCCGGACAGATCCCCAACACCTGCGTCTTCCCCAACGCCAAGAACATCTGCGGCACTGTGGGATACGCCCCCTATGAGGTCCCCGGCAGCGAGGCCCTGGGCGTCAGCGTCTCCAACGCCTTCGCCGCCGGACACAGCACCATCCTGCTGGAGAACCACGGCACCTGCTGCGCCGGAAACAGCCTCCTCCAGGCCTTCCAGCGCTTCGAAACCCTGGACTTCTGCGCACGACTCATCGCCGGCGCCCTCCAGGTGGGCACCCCCCGGTACCTCACCGAGACCGAGCTGGAGTTCCATGCCATCGACCGCAACCAGGACTTCGAGGAGTTCGTGCCCACCAGCCGCACCAGCCAGGAGATGGAGATGCGCTACCAGATGGCACAGCTCATCCAGCGCGCCTACCGCCAGCAGCTCTTCACCAGCACCGAGGGAACCTTCGCTTGCCGTATCGACAAGGATACCTTCCTGGTGACCCAGCGCGGAATGGACCGCGGCAGCACCATGCCCGAGGACCTGGTGCTGGTCAACGGCCACCGCCGCGAGGCAGGCAAGCAGGTCTCCCGTGCCACCTGGTTCATCAAGCGGATCTTCGACGCGCAGCCCGAGATCAACAGCGTGATCCTGGCCAACCCGCCCTGCGTCATGTCCTACGCCGTCACCGAGGCGAAGTTCGACCCCCGCGTGATCCCCGAGAGCTACATCCTGTTGCGTGAAGTGCCCTCCTTCCCCTTCGGCGAACACTTCCGCAACACCGACCAGGTCGTCAAGACCCTCTCTCCCAGATACCCAGTCATCATCATCGAGAACGACTGCCTGGTCACCACCGGCTCCACCCTCATCCAGGCCTTCGACCGCCTGGAGGTCGCCGAATACTCCGCCAAGGCCACCATCTCCTGCAAGGGACTCGGCGGCATGAAGCCCATCACCGCCAAGCAGATCCAGGATCTGGTGAAGGCCTTCCACCTGGTGAAGTAAATCCACACAAAAAAAGAGAACGCACTCCCGAATCCCTATGGAAGACTTCCTGAACAGCCTCTCCAACATGATGGACACCGCCCGACAGGGCACGCAGGAACAGCAGGAGCGACAGAAGATCCGGGAGTTGCTGCAGGGCCTCACCCCCGCACAAATCGCTGACGAACTCAGAAAGATCCGCGCCCTCCTGGAGGAAAAGGAGAAGAGTCTCCTCGCCCTCCGGGAAAGGCTCCAAGCCATGCCTCCCCGCGAAATGCTCGGAGAGGTCGGCGCCGCCCTCAAGGACCAGGTCTCCGATCTCATGGAAGAGATCTCCGAACTACACCTCAAGGAGGCGGTGTTCGCCGAACGCCACTAGCATCGGCACTCCGCCAGCAATCCGCGTTCTCTTCGCAAGCCGTGCCACACAACAGTGGCGCGGCTTTTTTGTATCCAAAGGAGGTCGGGCTGTCGCCCCCGACCCCCCGCCAACGGCGCAAAAGCGCCGTAAGTATTTAGCAATTAGTGGTTAGTGGCTAGCCAATAAGGTGCCGCAGGCGCTCTTCCGCGGCGTTTGCCGCGGTACCTCTTGTACCGCCGCTTGAGCGGCGGAAGAGCCGCGCAGCGACCGAATAACTAACGGCTAACAGCTAGCCACTAACAACTTCCGCGGCGAAAGCGCCGCGGCATTGGCGCACGCGCCGGTAGATTCCGGCGCGGGGTTTCGGGCGCAGCCGAAACCCTGACCTAACTTCCTCCCTCCTCCTTCCTCCTTTTTTGACTGGGGCTGCCGCCCCCGTGCCCCCGCCTAGGCTCTTCCGCCTAACGGCGGTACCACCCATTGCCCATTGCACATTGCACTGCGTGCCGCGTGCGTCGCGCAGGATAGGGAATTGAGGGTAAAGTACGCAGGTAATTTCTCCCGTGGGGTCATTGTGCCATGAAGGGATCCGGATTTTCGTCATAAGTATCTCTCATCCAACGCAAACGGGCGAATTTTGCTCTCGCCCTCTTTTCCTGTTGCCCATGAAAAAGCTGTTCTTCTCCCTATTGTCCGTCGTAATGGCGTCGGCATTTGTCCTGTCGGCCGAGATGGTCACCCGCATTGAGGTCGTGGACCTGACGGGCGGTTCGAACCAGGAGGCCCTGGAGCAGGTGGTGTATGCCACCATCGGCACGAAAGTCGGCGAGGACTTCTCGCTGCCACGCCTCTCCCAGGATGTCAGTGCGCTTCTGAAGGTCCATGGCATGGACGACGGCCAAACGAAGGTAGGCCAGCGCGAGGACGGCTCCGTCCTGGTCACCTACCTGCTCACCTTCCGCCAGCGCGTCTCCGCCATTGACATCGAGGGCGCCACCGCCTTCCGCGCCAAGGCGCTTGCCAAGAAGTGCACCACAAAGATTGGCGAATTGGTGGACGACGTCAGCCTGGCTGCGGACCGCAAGCGGATCCTGGACAAGTATGAGAAGGCTGGCTACCACGGCGTGGAAGTGACCACTCGCCTGGAGAGTGATCCCGCAGTCCCCGGTTCCGCCCGGGTGGTCTTCCAGATTGTGGAGGGTGCCGCCCGCCAGAAGCTCAAGGGCGTCTTCTTCGAGGGTAACACCGCCTTCACCCAGAGCGAACTGCGGGACCAGGTGCTCACCAAGCGCCAGTGGTGGCGCTACATCTTCCGCATGGGCAACTACTACAACCCGGCGCTCCAGAATCTGGATATCGACAAGATCCTGTCCCTCTACGCCACCAAGGGCTATCTCGATGCCCAGGTGACCGCCGTGGAGCAGCAGCCCCTGGATGACGGCAAGTGGGTCCGACTGATCTACCACATCCAGGAGGGCCAGCCCTACACCCTGGGCACCCGCACCTTCGAGGGACAGACCCTCTTCACCGCCGAGAAGCTCCTGGAGCAGGCCAAGATGCAGCCCGGCCAGCCCTACTCCTCCACCCAGGCCGATGCCGACCTGGAAGCCATGAAGGGCCTCTATGAGGGCCGCGGATACCTGGATCTGCGCTTTGTGCCCCAGCTGCAGAAGAACGCCGAGACCCACGTGGTCGATGTGTCCTACCGCATCCGCGAAGGCGAGTCCAGCCGCATCGGCGATATCACCATCTCCGGAAACACCTACACCCGCGACCACGTCATCCGCCGCGAACTGGCAATCTTCGAGGACGACCTGGCTGACAGTCGGAAGATCCGCCAGACCAAGAACCGCCTGGAGAACCTGGGATACTTCGAGAGCGTGGAGATCCTCCCCAAGACCACTGCCAACCCCGCGCGCCGCGATCTCTCCATCGAGGTGAAGGAGAAGCCCACTGGCTCCATCTCCGTGGGCGCCGCCTTCTCCAGCGAAGACTCCGTCCTGGGATTCCTGGAACTCTCCGAAGCCAACTTCAGCCTCGACAAGCTCCTGGGACTGGAAAAGCCGAAGGGTGATGGACAGCGCATGCGCGCCTACCTGGCCGTGGGTTCCGATACCCAGAACTTCTCCCTCTCCCTCACCGAGCCCTCCCTCTTCGACGGACCCTTCAGCCTCACCAACGAGCTCTTCCTCCATACCCGCTACGAAGACGAATACGACGAGCGACACATCGGATACGCCATCACCCTGGGACTCCCCGTCTCCTTCAAGGTCCCCTTCCTCCCCGACCACACCGAATACTGGCGCGTCTCCCTGGGACTCCGCCTCGAACACATCCGGATCTCCGATCTCGATGACGAAGAGGAGTTCGACGAAAACGACGGCAACTACCCCGACGACGTGAAGTTCCCCAAGGGCCGCAACTACTCCATGCGCCGCGACGAGGGCGGTGACTTCGCCAACCGACTCGTCCTCTCCCTCTCCCGCGACACCCGGAACCACTACATCTTCCCCAACCGCGGAACACGCTTCTCCCTCGATGCGGAATACGTCACCCGCGCCCTGGGCTCCTATGCCGACTACCTCAAGTTCCACGCCGGCGCCGAGGGATTCTTCCCCGTCTACAAGGATGTCTTCCTCCGACTCTCCGCAGACGCACACACCGCACAGCACCTGGGCGGCGACGACATCAAGATCTTCGACCGGTACTTCGCAGGCGGATACGGAACCATCCGCGGCTTCAAGCGCCACGACGTGAGCCCCGTCAACCGCAACGAGAACTCCATCGGCGGTTCCACCATGCTGGTGGGCACCGCGGAACTCATCAAGCCCGTCAAGGACTTCATGTTCTTCAAGGTCTTCTGCGATGTGGGCAATGTCTGGTGGGACGACTTCGATGCCGATCTCGGAGACCTCAATGCCTCCCTGGGTCTGGGCGTCCAGTTCCGGCAGGTCCCCATCCGCTTCGACTACGGTTACCCCATCATCACCAAGGGAGACCACCTCGACGGAAGGAGCGGACGCTTCCACTTCTCCATCGACTACTCCTTCTAGGATAGAAAACCACGCGCGCCCTGCATTCCCATCCACGCAGGGCGCGCGTTCTATCAAACGCCCCCACCGCTACAAAATAGACAAAACTCTTAGTTTCTAACTTTTCGGCACATCATCTTGCGCCGGGGCGCTTTGCCGCCGACTATGCGTATTTTCAACCTATACATCGCCAAGAACCTGCTGGGGACGCTGCTACTGGCACTGGGCATCCTGACCTTCGTCATGATGTCGGTACACCTCTTCCGCCTCTTTGCGATGCTGACCAGCGGGGTTTCGCCATCGGTATTGGGGCGGATCTTCCTGTGCTACCTGCCGGATGTCCTGCGCTACGCACTGCCCTTCTCCATCCTGGTATCCACCGTCCTGGTCTTCAGCCGCATGAGTGCGGACAGCGAGATCGTCGCATTGAAGGCCTCGGGAATTGGGCTCTGGCAGATCACTGCCCCTGCGCTGGTGCTCACGCTGATTCTGTGTGCCGCGGGCGTATGGCTGGCCATGGATATCGCGCCGCGCCTGCGCTACGATGGCGAGCGGATCCGCTGGCAAGCGGTCACCACCAGTCCCCTGGCGCTCTTGGAGCCCGGCGCCATCACGAATCTCTCTGGACAGACCTCCATCCGCGTGGGCTCGCGGGATCCCGAGAGCGGTCTTCTGCAGGATGTGCATATCTACCAGCTGGACAAAAATGGCGACGCCCTCCGGGAGATCACCGCCCGCGCCTGCCGCATTGAGGCCGAGCCCGAAGAGCGCACCCTCCACCTGACCCTCTATCACTTCTCCATCGCAAAGCGCGCCGTCTCCCAGGAGACCCTGGAAAAGCAGCGGGATGCCGCACGCCAGACGCCGGATTTCCTCACCGGCGAGACCCTCACCCTCCAACTGGAATACGGCACCCTCCAGGACCGCAAGACCCTGAGCCGCAAAATCAAGATGATGCCCGTGAAGATGCTTCTGGCCG
>CAZMWS010000111.1:0-6728 GCA_964570085.1 uncultured Lentisphaeraceae bacterium
CCCAGGATCTGGCAGGAGGAATTGCGTTCCAGCAGCGCCTGGGAGTGTCCGCCGCCGCCGAGAGTGCCGTCCACTACCCGGGGTCCGGGGAGTTCTGCCAGGAAGTCCACGGCTTCCTGTCGGAGGACGGACACGTGGAGGAAGGGTGTCTGGCTCATGGCTGGGCGGGGGAGGCGGGTGCCTTGGCGCTCTCTTCAATCTTCTGCAGCAGGTCGAAGCTGGAGGAAAGCGGTGCCTCGCGGTCCTGCCAGGACTCGGGGGCCAGGAGGGTGCCGTAGACCATGGAGCCCAGGAAGAGCGCCTTGTCCTTGATGCCCGCGAATTCCGCCAGCTCGGGACTCAGGACGAAGCGGCCATGGCTGTCCAGATTCACGATCTGGATCTTGGAGGCGATGTCGGTATATGCCGCGATCTTGTCGTCGTTGGCCAAAGAGCTGCTCTCCAGCTTTTCGAAGATGGACTGCATCTTCTCTTCGGTCACGACCTGGATCCGTCGGGCGCGGCCGGGCACCAGATAGAAGTTGGTGGCCGCGTCGTCCGAGGGAAGACGCCAGGTGCGCGGAAGGGCCAGACGGCGCTGGCTGTCCACGCTCACCGGGTAGGTGCCGGTGAAGAGGCGCATCTTCTTGGGGGCGGATTCGGGCATTCAGGAGGAAAAAGGGAGGAAAAACGACGATCGCTGCAGGAAAATCTTCGCTTACGACGGGACTCTTTTGTGGGCGGGCGCGGGAAAACCTTCCCAAAACGCCCCAAACGCCACCATTTCGCCCCATCTTTCCCCTAAAATATCCTTTTTTTGGAAAAATGCCACTATTCTCCAAGAAAAAAAGGAAAATTTTTACCAGTGGCGTGAAAAAAGCGCAAAAGCCCCCCGGTTTTGGCGGAATTCGCCGGGGGGGCTTAGAAGCAGCGCGGTGCTGAGAGGGGGAAAGTTGCTAGAAGATCTCCAAAGGACGGAGGGGCTCTGCCCCCCGGACCCCCCGAATAATCTTAGGGGCACGGGGGGATACTTAGCTGGCTTATAGAAGCAGCGCGGTGCCGGGAAGGGGAAAGTGGCAGGAAGATCTCCAAAGGACGGAGGGGCTCTGCCCCCCGGACCCCCCGAAAACATTAGGGTAGCGGTAGCACCGTTGCCCTTCGAATAAGGCTAGGGTAGCGGTATGCTTCCGGCGGCTCCTAGGGGAGCGGTAGCTGCATGCCCCCCTTCCCCGCTCCCCTTCTTGGGTAGCGGCATCCCCGTATGCCCCCCCTTCTCCGCTCCCCCTCTAGGGTAGCGGGTGGTATGTTTTTAAGGTAGAAAAACTGTGTTGATTTTGTTATGCGAGTGATTGGGAGGCCCTATATTAAGCGAGTTACTTGCCAGAGCCTCCGGTCTTGCGTTTCTTTCCGTGAGGAGAGTGGGGGCTGGGATAAGGTCTGGTCAACTAATTGAAGGAGTTCATAATCATCATGAAGAAGATTCTTTCTCTGTTCGCCGTGGTGCTCTGCTGCCTCGCCCTGAATTTGCAGGCCAAGGAGGAGCCCATTGTTTTGGCGCTGTGGGATACCATTCAGTGGCCTGCCGAGCAGTGCGATCTGCGCGGTTTGCGTCTGGAGGTCTATGGCAAGGTTAACAATCACGTGGGTCTGACCCTGGGTATTGCCAACGCCACCCTGGGCGACACCAAGGGTGCCACCTTTGGCTTCGTCAACTTGAACGAGGGTGAGTTCCGTGGATTCCAGTGGGGTTTCTTCAATGACACCCAGAAGGACTTCTACGGCTGGCAGTCCAGCTGGATTGGCATTGCCCAGAAGGACATCTGCGGTCTGCAGGATGGTCTGTTCGTCTATGACGGCGGCACTGTCAAGGGTGCCCAGATCGCCTATGTTACCGCGGCCCAGGCCGCGAAGGGCGTGCAGTTCGGTCTGTGCAACTTCACCTACGACATGACGGGCCTCCAGTTTGGTGTGGTGAACTACACCGAGCAGATGAATGGCGTGCAGATTGGTCTGGTGAACATCATCCGCAACAGCAAGGTGCCCGTCTTCCCCTTCGTGAACTTCTACTTCTAAGTTCCCGGAGCGGATTCGGCGGGGCGGGGCTGTCCCCTAGCGGATAGTCCCCCGATTTTCGGGTGAGCGCCGGCTCCCCCGGAGGATCGATGAGCCCCCTGATCGCTTGATCTCGCCTTCTCGCCTTCCTTGAGAGAGGAGTCCAGACGACTCCTCACTCTTCTTCTCCGCGAAGAGCATTCCTTTTTTTTCTTCGCGACAATAGCCGCCTGGGGCGGCGTAAACCCGGCAGGATCCCTTTTTTCGCAGCTTTGACTGACGGAATGGGGATCCCCGGATGCCTCCCCGAGCGGATTTTTTGTATCCATTTCCGATAGAATACCGCCCCGTGCAGGGCTCTCGAGACCATGCGCGGCGGCTTTTTGCGTGCACGGAAGGCGTCGCCGCCTTCCGGAATTTGCGGATTCCGGGCGTGCGCGCGTGTGCGTGTGCGAATTCCTTTCTTGACTTTTCAAGCTATCTCCGAACAATGGCAGACAAACTGGAAAACCAGACCCTGAATCCCGCCTATTTGGGGGACGACATTTCCCTCTATCGTATTGAGAACGGCGCTCGTGTGGAGGCCTATATCGCATCCACTCCCGAGACCCGTTCCATCTGCAATGACCCCGGCGTGGCGGGCATGAACTACACTCGGAAGCTCTCCTGCGCCTGCCGGAAGGTCCTGGAGCAGCGTCCTGTGGAGCTCAAGGAGAAGGAGACCGTGGTGGTCAATATCCTTCGCGGCGGTCTGAACTACGGTTTGCGGGATGCCTTGGCGGATGCCTACGGCTGGAATAGCCACACCACCTGCTTCATCAGTGCCCAGCGCGCCCGCAATTCCGCGGATTCCGAGGATTGGCATATCACCGAGAACGACTACGAGAAGGTCTATTTCCCGGAGGTCGCCACCCTGGTCATTGGCGATGTGGTTGCCACGGGCACCAGTCTGCGCTATGCCCTGCAGGAGCTCCTTCGTAGCGCCCTGGAACAGCGGGTGCATCTGCGCTCTCTCCTCTTCTTCACCTTCGGTGGCAGCAAGGCCGCCGAGATCCTGGAGGACATCGACCGGCAGTGCCGCGATCTCTTCCCCGGCTACGAGAAGAGCGTCCTGATCTATTTCGAGGGATGCTTCACCTGCGCACAGGTGGACACCCCGCTCTCCGTCCGCCTCACCGGCACCGACCTCCTCCGCTGGCACGCCCTCATGGCACCGGAGTTCGTCGCCTCGCAGTATGAGGATCCCGCTTATCCCCTGGAACGCTGCACCATCTATGACGCGGGCTCCCGCGCCTTCTGGCTACGGGACTACGTGCAGGATGTCATTGGCTACTGGCGGCAGAATCTCCAGTTCGCCGAGCACGGGATGACCTTCCCGCAGCTCCTGGCGGAGAGATTCCCCAATCTCGACATCTCCCGCTTCCCGGCTGACACAGACCTGAAGGCACTATCCCTCAGACAGCTGGCGAAAATGGAGAAGATGCTCTGACGACACAGCGACCCCTCAAAAAAATCCGGGATTCACCCTCCCGGATTTTTTTGTGGCCCAAAAGATTCCCCTTTTCCCTTTCTTTTCCATAGTTTTCCAAGAATTCTTTTTTTATCCCCAAAAATCCAAACATAAAACAGGAGTAGTTACTTCCATGAGTGAGAAGAAACACGTAAGCGAAGACTTCGAGCAGACCTCCGTGAGTCAGGAGAGTCGCCGTGGCTTCATGTCGATGCTGGTGGTGATGTTGGGTTTCACCTTCTTTTCCGCCTCCATGTGGGCGGGCGGCACCCTGGGTGCTGGCATGGACTTCGAGGGCCTGGTGGGCGCCGTCATGGCGGGCAATCTGATCCTGGGCGCCTACTGCGGCGCACTGGCCTTCATTGCCGCACGCACCGGCAACTCCATCCACATCCTCTGCCGTTACTCCTTCGGCGTGAAGGGCTCCTATCTCCCCAGCTTCCTGCTGGGCATCACCCAGGTCGGCTGGTTTGGCGTGGGCGTCGCCATGTTCTCCATCCCCGTGCAGAAGTGGCTGATTAGCCTGGGCTATGAGGGCGCCGCAAACTCCTCCACCCTCTGGATCATCACCATTCTCGCCGGCTGCGCCATGACCTCCACGGCCTACTTCGGCATCAAGAGCCTCACCATCCTCTCCTACGTGGCCGTCCCCGCCATCATCATCCTGGGCATGTATTCCTCCATCCGCGCCCTGACCACCGGCTTCCCCGTGGCAGAGGGCTCCGATATCGTGCGTAGCGGCTGGGACATCATGTTCAACCACCAGCCCGCCGAGGGCGCCGCCATCAGCGCCGCCACCGCCATCGCCATCTCCGTGGGATCCTTCATCTCCGGCGGTTCCTGCACCCCCGACTTCGTCCGCTTCTCCAAGAACGCCAAGATCGCCGTCATCACCACGGTCATCGCGTTCTTCCTGGGCAACTCCCTGATGTTCTTCTTTGGCGCCGTGGGCACCATGACCTACCAGGTCAACGACATCTCCGAGGTCCTCTTCAACCAGGGGCTCATCGTCTGGGCCATCCTGGCGCTGGGTCTGAACATCTGGACCACCAACGACAACGCCATCTACACCTCCGGACTGGGCTTCTCCAACATCACCGGAATCCCCAAGCGCTACACCGTGCTGTTCAACGGCATCCTGGGCACCCTGACTGCCCTGTGGCTCTACAACCACTTCGTCAGCTACCTGAACATCCTGAACATCTTCATTCCCCCCGTGGGCGCCGTGGTCATCGCCGACTACTTCCTGCGCCGCGACATGAACTACCTGTCCCCCGACAAGGAGAACTTCCGACAGATCTTCTGGCCCGGCGTGCTGGCCTGGGGCGTGGGTGTCTACGTTGCCATCTGCGTGAAGGACTTTGGCATCCCCGCCATCAACGGCATGATGGCCGCCGCACTGGTCTATGTGCTGCTCTGCAATGGCCGTGAGGTCCTGCAGAACGTCAAGGAGGCCAACAAGGAGGAGGAGAAGAAGGACTAGTTCCCCTCTTTCATCCGAACTGACCGAGCCCCCGCGCTCCCCTTTTTCTGCGCGCCATTTCCCTGTGGCGGCGTGGAGAAACCGAGGCGGGGGCTTTATATTCTCCGCCTCAAGTGGCTTTTTTCCGTAGTATCCCATTCCTAACCGCACAACCAACGAGACCATCATGATCAAGAAGACCCCGCAGACTGTCATCCTGTTGAACTTCGGCTGCCCGGACATCCAGCAGCTCGCCCGTGCCATCCGCGCCCAGCACATCTACACCATGGTGATGCCCTGGACTACTCCCGTGGAACGCGTCATGCAGGAGGAGCCCGTGGGCTTGATCCTCTGCCGGAAACCCCAGTCCAAGGAGCATCCCCAGGAACGCGAGGCCTTCGCGAAGCTGGGCATTCCGCTGCGTGTGGAGGAGGGCGATGCCTTGGATGCCGAGGGCGCCATCGCGTTCTGCACGGAGCAGTGTGGCTGCCAGGGCCTCTGGCGCATGGAGGCCTTCCTGGAGGAGGCCGTGGAGGACGTCCGCAAGCAGGTGGGCGACAAGCGCGTGATCCTGGGACTCTCCGGCGGCGTGGATTCCTCCGTGTGCGCGGCGCTGATCCATCGCGCCATCGGAAAGCAGCTCACCTGCGTCTTCGTGAACCACGGACTCCTCCGACTGGGCGAGCCCGAACAGGTCCAGAGCGTCTTCCGCGATACCTTTGACATGAATCTGGTCTACATCGACGCCTCCGACCGCTTCCTGGACAAGCTGGCGGGCGTGGACGAGCCCGAGCGCAAGCGCAAGATCATCGGCGCCGAGTTCATCGAGGTCTTTGCCGAGGCGGCCGCAAAGGTGGATGCGCCCTTCCTGGGACAGGGCTCCATCTATCCCGACTTCCTGGAGAGCATCCCGCTGGATGGCGATCCCAAGGGCGTCATCAAGAGCCACCACAATGTGGGCGGACTCCCCGAAAAGATGGACTTCCAGCTGGTGGAGCCCCTGGCGCGGCTTTTCAAGGACGAGGTCCGCGAGGTGGGACGGCTCCTGGGACTGCCCGAGGTCATGATCGACCGGCAGCCCTTCCCGGGACCCTCCCTGGGCGTGCGCTGTGTGGGTGAAATCCGCCGCGAGTATCTCCGGATGCTCCGCGAGGCCGATGCCATCTTCATTGAGGAGCTCCGCGCTTCCGGATGGTATGCCAAGACTTGGCAGGCCTTCGCCGCTTTCCTGCCCGTCCGCTCCGTGGGAATGCACGAGGGACAGCGCCGCTACGGCTACACCATCGCCCTGCGCGCCATCACTACCACCGATGCCGTCACGGCACAGGTGGTGCATCTTCCCTGGGAGCTCCTGGAGAAGGTGGCATGCCGCATCCCCCAGGAGGTGGAGGGAATCTCCCGCGTCGTCATCGACTGCACTCCCAAGCCCCCCGCCACCATCGAGTGGGAATAAAGATTCGCCCGGTGGACGGGCGAATCAGGTAGTAGGGAGAAGGTAGTAGGGAGAAGGTAGTAGGGAGAAGGTTAAAGCGGTTCCGCAGGCGCTTTTCCGCGGCTCTTGCCGCGGTATACCATTCTAGCTAGTAGCATTGTACATTGCACATTGCACCGCAAAACGCTGCCCACACTGGCCCCCGCCTAATTCCTTCCGCCTACCGGCGGTACGGCGTACTTTTGCGCCGTAAGTACTTAGCAATTAGTGGCTAGTGGCTAGTTTACAAGGTG
>CAZMWS010000112.1:0-6711 GCA_964570085.1 uncultured Lentisphaeraceae bacterium
AACTAACGGCTAACAGCTAGCCACTAGCCACTTCCGCGGCGTTGATACGCCGCGGTATTGGCCCTGGCCTAACTTCCTCCTTCCTCCTACCTCCTTCCTCTTTTTTGGGGCATTCAACGCGAAAGGGCGGCAGTGAAAATCACTGTCGCCCTTTTCTGCGTTGAATGCCTTGGTACCCCCGGGCGGAGTCGGACCGCCGACCAATGGTTTAGGAAACCACTGCTCTATCCACTGAGCTACGGGAGCACGGGAAATATGGTTCTCTGTGTCTTTAGAGAGACTGGCAGATGGTGATAGCGGCCACGCCGACGATGTCCTCGGGGGAGCAACCGCGGGAGAGATCGGAGACGGGGAGTGCCAGACCCTGGAGGATGGGGCCGTAGGCATCGGCGTGAGCGAGTCTCTGGACCAGCTTGTAGCAGATGTTTCCGCTATTGAGGTCGGGGAAGACGAGGATATTGGCGGTTCCCTGGAGGGAGCCATTGGGGGCCTTCTGGGCGGCCACCTTGGGCACCAGGGCGGCGTCGGCCTGGAGTTCGCCGTCAACCACGGCATCCATGCCCTCTTCCTGGACGCGCTGGGCGCACTTAGCGGAGGCCTCGACCATCTTCTCGATGATGGGGTCTTTTGCGGAGCCCTTGGTGGAGCAGCTGAGGAATGCGACGCGGGGCTGCTTGTCGAGGAGCTGTCGGCAGGTCTTCATGGTGGCCAGGGCGATATCGACGATGCCATCGGCGGTGGGGTTGATATTGACGCCGCAGTCTGCGAAGAGGAGGGTATTTTCGCCGTTGGGAGCGGGGGTCTTGAGGTCCATGATGAAGCAGGAGGACGCGCTCTTGATTCCGGGGGCGGTTCCGATGCAGTGGAAGGCGCTGCGGAGCATATCGGCGGTGGAGGCGATGGAGCCGGCGACCATGGCGTCGCCCTTACCGCTCTTCAGCATGAGGTTCGCGAAGTAGAGTCGGTTGAGGGTCTGCTGGTGTGCCTGTTCGGGGGTCATGCCCTTCGCCTTGCGGCGCTCGTAGAGCAGATTCGCCAGTTCGTCCTGCAGGGGGGACTTGGTCCAGTCCAGGACCTCCACGTCCATGCCGGCGAAGACGGAGTTGTCGGGGATTTCGGCGGGGGTAGCCAGGACGATGACCTTCGCCATCTTCTTGGAGGCGATGATCTTAGCGGCCTCGACCACGCGGGGGTCCTGTCCTTCGGGCAGAACGAGGGTCTTGTAGGCGGCGGTGGCCTTAGCGATCAGATTCTCAATGAGAGTGGCCATAATGGGGATTCCTTTTCGTTTTTGGGAACGAGTGTATTAGGAAGGCGGGGAAAATAGTGGGAAGGGCGTGTGGGTTACTTTCCCTCCACGAGGCGCTCGGTCTCCAGGGCGATCATGAGCTCTTCGTTGGTGGGGGTCACCACGGCCTTGAATGCGGAGTCGGGAGTGGAGATGACGACCTCCTTTCCGCGGCAGGCATTTGCCTGTTCGTCCAGGTGGCAGCCCAGGGGCGCCAGTGCCTTGACGATATCGGCGCGGGTCTCGTAGGAGTTCTCGCCGATGCCGCCGGTGAAGAGGATGGCGTCGATGCCGCCCAGCAGCAGGTGATATCCGCCGATGTAGTGGACCAGTCGATGGAGGAAGAGATCGTAAGCGGTAGCGGCGTCCTGGTCACCGGAGTCGCGCAGACTGCGGATATCGCGCATATCGCTGGACTTTCCGGAGACTCCGAGGAAACCGGACTTCTTGTTGAGGAGGGTATCGACCTCCTTGGGGGAGAGTCCGCACTGCTGCTGGAGGAAGATGACGACGGCGGCGTCCACATCGCCGGAGCGGGTTCCCATGACCAGACCGGCCAGGGGGGTGAGTCCCATGGAGGTATCGACCACCTTTCCGCCCTTCACGGCGCAGAGGCTGGAGCCATTGCCCAGGTGGCAGGAGATGACGCGTGCGGTCTTGGGATCCAGCCCCAGGAATTCGCAGACGCGGCCATAGACATACTTATGGCTGGTGCCGTGGAAGCCGTATTTGCGCACGCCGTACTTCTTGTAGTATTCCTGGGGGATGGCATAGAGGTATGCCTTGGGCTCCATGGTCATGTGGAATGCGGTATCGAAGACGGCCACATTGGGGATGCCGGGGAAGTTCTCTTCGCAGGCCTCGATGCCGCCCAGGTTCGCGGGGTTATGGAGGGGTCCCAGGGGGAAGCACTTTCGCACGCCGGCCTTGACGGCCTCGTTGACGATGCAGGGCTGGGTGAATTCCATGCCGCCGTGGAGGACGCGGTGTCCGATGGCCTTGATCTCGGAGAGGTCCTTGATGACGCCGGTCTCTTCGCCGGTCATCTTCGCGCAGATGGGCGCCAGGGCCTGGCTGTGTCCAGAGATCTGCAGGGGCTCCTCCCACTTCTGGCCCTTCGCCTGGTAGGTCAGCTTCGTGCCGTCCATGCCAATGCGCTCCACGAGGCCCTTGCAGAGGACGGACTTGTCCTCCATGTCGAAGAGGGTGAATTTCAGGGAAGAACTTCCGGAATTAATAACGAGGACTTTCAAGGCTAGTCTCCAGAAAGAGTGTGGGTGGAAGGATAGAAAGGCGTGGTGGGGGGGAGGGGGCAATGTGGCCCGCTTTTTCCGTGTAAGCGCGGGTTTTGCCGTCGCGGGGCTTATTGTTAATAGGTCTCGTTTTTGCGCGGCGGAAAACTGGCGGAGAGAGAGGGATTTGAACCCCCGAACCTGTTACCAGGTTAGCGGTTTTCGAGACCGCCCCGTTCGGCCACTCCGGCATCTCTCCACGGAAATGGCGCTTAATGTAACTCCGGAGGGGGTGTTCCGCAAGGAGCAAAAAGCCCCGAAAGGCGCCTCTCCTCTAGGAGATAGGACGACTTTCGGGGCGGATTTCGCGGGGTGGGGATTTTACGTGCGGGGTGGGATCTGGCAGATGGTGAGGGTCATGGCCTCGAAGGCCAGCTCCTCGGGCACCTTCGATTGCAGCGCCCGCTGGAAGACATCGATCTCCTTCATGTCCTCTTCGGCCTCCAGGGGGGATTTTGGATCCGTCTCTGGCGGCATGAAGGGCAGCATCTCCTGCTGGGGGAGCTTTTCGCGGGGGATGCCGGATGCCAGCAGATAGCGCTGCCGGAACCAGCTCTGCATGGTATCCAGATACTTCTCGCGCTGCTGGGAATACTCGGTGAAGACGTCGCCTTCGGTGAGTTTCTCGATTTTTTCTTTTAGAGAGCTGTCTTTTTTGACCTGTTCCAGGAGATCCCGGTAGTTAGCATCTGCGATGTTTCTATTCTTTACGATATCTGTCGCCTGTTTTTGGATTGCCTTGAAGACCTCGACCAGTTTTCGTGCCTGTGTGAGTGCCACGCGGGTGCCTGCGCCGCGGTGGAGTGGGCTCAGGAGTTTCAGGAAGTCCTCGCCGGGGTCCTTTGCGTAGTCGTAGGAGCTTGTTGCCAGCACCATCTTCTGGCAGCGGGAGATGATGGTAGGCAGCACTCGATGTGGTGCGGTGGTGAGGAGGAGGAAGAGTGTGTGGTCGTCGGGCTCCTCCAGGGTTTTCAGGAGGGTGTTCGCGGCCTCCGGCTGCAAGGCGGCGGCCTCGGTGATCAGGGCGATCTTGATCATTCCCGTCGGGGCGGTCAAGACCATGAACTTATTGAACTCGCGGGCGTCGTCTGTTTTGATGGTGGCTTTTTGGGATGTGGGCGCCAGGGTATAGATCTCCGGGTAGTCGCAGCGGTCCTTTCCCTGGAAGAGCTGGCAATTCCGGCAGGTGCCGCAGGCGGCGCCGGTGGGCGTCGGGTTACGGCAGGCGGCGGTCTGTGCCCATCCCATGGCGAAAGCGCGCAGCGCCCTCTCCTGGGTGCCCACGAAGAGATACGCCTGTCCGCGGTGGTGGCGGGCGTTTGCGGTTTCCAGGATATGCGCCTGTTCGGGGAAGAGCTCCTTCCAGGAGGGCAGGGGAGGTGGTGGTTGGGGCTTGTCTGTCATCGGGGGAGTCTCTCCTGCACGGCATCCCAGATGCGGTCGGCGATTTCCTGGAGGGGGAGAGTGGCGTCGATGCGGCGGATGCGTTCGGGATTTTCCTGTGCGGCATCCAGGAAGCCTTGCCGGACCTTCTGGTGGAAGGACTGTCCTTGGATTTCGAAGCGGTCGCTTTCGGCGGCGGTCTCCTTGAGGACTCTTCCGAGGCGTCGGAAGCTCTCTTCCACGGTGAGATCCAGGAGGAAAGTCAGGTCGGGCCAGCGGTCCTGGAGAGTGAAGGAGTTGAGGCGGCGCAGAAAATCCAGGTCCATGCCGCGGGCGTATCCCTGGTATGCCACGGTGGAATCGGCGAAGCGGTCGCAGAGGACCACGGTGCCGCGTTCCAGGGCGGGCCAGATGGTCTCGCGGAGCAGCTGTGCGCGGCTGGCGGCGAAGAGGAGCAGCTCGGTCTCGTCGGAGATGGCCTCCTGGCGATTTTTCATGACGAGGGAGCGGATGTCTTCGCCTAGTGCGGTGCCGCCGGGCTCGCGGGTGCAAAGGACCTCGCGGCCGCTGTCGCGCAGGCGCTGTTCCAGGAGTTTGATCTGGGTGGATTTCCCGGCCTTGTCGAGGCCTTCGAAGGTGATGAAGAGTGCGGGCATGGGGGCGTTGGCGCTTGTGTGTAGTTAGGGCGCCGGAGGGGATTGGAGAGTGTGTGTCGGAAGGAGATTCGCCAGGATGATGAGGGTGAAGTGTTCGAAGAGCTCGCTGTGGTCTTGCTCCAGGAGTTCCTGGTCTTTCGGGAGATTCCAGAGGCATTTGCACTGGAGGACGAGTGCCTGGTAGAAGTCCTTTTGCCGGAAGCGGATCCACGCCAGGGAGTCCAGGTATGCGGCGTTGTCGGGCTTTTCGGAGAGCGCGAAGGTCAGGAGTTCGGCGGCCTCGTCCAGTCGGTTTGTATGGAGGGCGTAGGTGTATCCCAGGGAGTTCGCTATGCCGACATCGTTGGGGTAGAGCGCGTGTGCCTGTTCCAGGACCGCGATGCCGTCTTGGAGCCGTCCGGCTTCCTCCAGATTTTGGGCGAGGCACTGGCAGAGGAGAGGCGAGGGGAGGGGATTGCCTTTCTGGAGCAGGTCGTTGTAGATCTTTTCGGCGCGGGGGAGATCCTGTGCCATGAGATGGACGGCCAGCAGGAAGTTCCCGACCTCCAGGTGGGGATCCCTCAATAGCAGGATTAGCTTGTGAGCCTGGGCGTATTCCTCCAGGCAGACATGGATTTGCGCCAGTCGCAGGAGAGTGAGGTCGTCGGTGCGTGCGGGGGCGCGCAACCGCAGCGCGGTATCGCCGATGAGGGCGCAGATCTGGAGGGATTCGCGGGCGCGTTCGAGTGGAAGACCATCCAGGGTGCCGCCCTCCGCGGCGTCATAGAGGCTCTCTTCCAGGTCATGGAGGACATGCCGTCCGTGGGCGGCGGAGAAGAGTTTTGGGAAGAGCGCCAGCAGTTCCTGTGCGGTTTCGAGATCGGGTGTATGGAAGGCGGCTGCGAAGGCCTGGCAGAAGATCTCGGTGCGTTCTGCGGGAGAGAGTGGCTCCAGGTTTCCGTTTTCGAGGAGGAACTGCAGGATTGCGGCGGCCGCGCCGAATTGCTCCTCGGATGCCAGGGCATTCCAGACGACCTCGGCGTATTCCTTTGGCGCCTGGAGGAAGTGCTCGTCGGTCTCCAGGAAATTCAGGATCTTCTCTGCATTCTCGGTGTCGTTGGCGGAGAGGCAGAGGGGCAGCAGGTGGATCTGCCAGACCGGCTCTTCCCGGATCTCCTCGCTGGCTAGCGCGGCATCCATGATCTCCTTCTGGTGGACGAAGTCCCCCGCTTTGTTGTAGTAGGTGGCCTGGAGGATTCGCAGATTGGGGGCGTGGTCGTCATCGCCCTCCAGGGTGTCCAGCATGGCCTTGGCTTCCTCCATGCGACCGACCTCCAGAAGGAGATTCAGGTAGATGCCGCGGGTCTCCCAGGAGGAGTCCCCGCGATCGATGAACTTTTTGAGCTCTTCCAGCAGTTGCGGGAGCTTGTCCTGTCCGAGGCGCTCTTCCACCAGGTGGGTCAGCGCGGTCTCCGATTCGGGACAGGTGGAGAGCGCCTTGAGGAAGAGCCGCGCGCGCTTTTCGGAGAGTGCTTTCCGACGGGCGGGAGCGAGGCGCGCGAGGTCCTGCTCTTCTACAAGATACGCCTGCTTCACATATTCCAGCAGGAAGACCTTCTCGGAACGACGCTCCTCCGATAACTCCGGCAATGAGGATCGGCGCTCCGCCGGCCAGGAGGCTCCATCGTAGATACCGCCATCCCGCAACGCCCATAACGGCGATGCCATCAGGGATAGCAATACCGCCATCGCAAAAAATAGACTGTATCGGGGAAAAATGTGCATGTGGCTAATGTAGCGCGCCGCACTTATAAAAAAAGGAGGAAGGAGGAAGGAGGAAGGAGGAAGTTAGGCCAGGGTTTCGCGTGGCGAAACCCATCGCCGGGAAGACCCGGCGATTGCGCCAAGCGCGCCCAAATTGGCGCGCTAAAATGGGAAAGGCAAAAAATGGTACCGCCGCAGTTTCCTTGCGGCGGAATGGCGCCTGCGGCACCGCTTTAACCTTCTACCTACTAGCTTCTCCCTTCTACCTAGGCTAGGGGGTCCGGGGGCGGCGCTAAAAAAAAGGAGGAAGGAGGAAGGAGGAAGTTAGGCCAGGGTTTCGCAGGCGAAA
>CAZMWS010000113.1:0-6691 GCA_964570085.1 uncultured Lentisphaeraceae bacterium
AGGTAGTACCGCCTTCCAAGGCGGAAGAGATTAGGCGGGGGTACGGGGGGCGCAAGCCCCTCCGTCCTTTGGGTCCCCTGCTAGGAAGAAACGCCCCGGTGCTAGGCGCCTTTACGAAGGCTGCCCCCATTACCGCCGCTACGGCGGCGGAAGAGACCGGTTTGTGGGGGTGTTTTCTTCCGGAATGTGCTATGGGAAGGGGAAGGATATCCAAAGGACTGGGGGCAAGCCCCCCGCACCCCCCGAAAATCCTAGGGTAGCGGTATTGGGATTGTACCGCCGCTTTTGCGGCGGAAGAGCGACTGCGGCGCCTTATGGGCTAGCCACTAGCCGCTAATTGCTAGGTACTTACGGCGCTTCGGCGCCGTAGCGGGGGTCCGGGGGGGCGCAAGCCCCGGCCTCCTTTGGAGATCTTCCCGCGAAAACGCGGCTTGGAAGGCACGCGCCGTTGGAAAAGCACACGCCGCGGCGCGTCCAAGAGAGCGGAAGAGGCCAGGGCGGGGTTTGGGATAATGTATTGCGCTGCTTTGGGGCGTTCATGGCTGGCAAAAGGCGCTATGGGATGGGGGAATAATCTTCGCCATTTTAGGGGATGGATTTTGTGGAAAAATTATATGTTTTAGACATGCGCGTTTTCAAAAAATAGAAAATTTCTGCCTAAACAGCGGGATCCCCCCCCCCCCATACTTTGACGAATTTTTACATGTTTTTCTCTTGTTTCCGGGAGATTTTCTCCCTATAATATTCCCAGAGCCAAGAAGCTCTCACTCGTTTGTTTTCCGAAGTAATCCCCCTCCAACATGCAAAAACAACCATGAAAAAAAACTTCACTCTGATTGAGTTGCTGGTGGTCATCGCCATCATCGCCATCCTAGCGGCCATGCTGCTGCCCGCCCTCTCCAAGGCCCGTGAGAAGGCGCGTGCCATCAGCTGCACGAACAACCTGAAACAGCTCACTCTGGCATTCATCCTCTATGGCGATTCCAACGACGGCTACTGGTGCATTGGTATCAATGGCTGCTACCAGTGGCTGGGCGAAGCCGCCACGAATGGCACTCTGGAGGGCTGGGAGGATGCGGAGATGGTCGACTGGGGCAGCAATGACGAGATCAGCTGGGGTCGGCGCACTCCCATCGCTTTCTGCTCCAATTGCAAAAAGCACGCCGCGAACATGACCTACGGCATCATTACCACGGAGGCCCGTATGTATGGTCCCGGATGCTACCGCACTCTGGCATCCACCAAGTGGGGTCCGGACTGGTACGGCGTCTATATCCGTCCCGAGCAGTTCAAGGCGCCCTCTTCGTATTTTCTGTGGGGCGATGCCTTCCATGCTGGAGAACACGAGTACTGGGCCGGCGGTTTGGTCGACCCCCGTTTCGGCTGGATCTTGCACGACTTCAGCTCTCACGGCTCCTCCGGTACTCCCTTCGCTTTCGCTGACGGACACGTGGAGCCCATCCTCACGGTCGAGAAATATGCCGAGCTCGCGGATGCCGAATGCCAGGCGCTGGACAGCAAATACTACGTCTGGTATCCCTACGAAGGTGGTCATGGCAATACCTGGGTGTGGCAGAATTCTAATGTGAGAAACTGCTACTACAATCGATAAGGAACAAGCGTAGCACGCAAAAAGGGGCTCTTCGGCGTATACCGGAGGGCCCCTTTTTTATGAAAAAGGAGGAGAGAGGAAATTGCGAAAAAGGAGGAAGGAGGAAGGAGGAAGGAGGAAGTGAGGACGCTGCGCGGCTCTTCCGCGGCGTTGGCGCCGCGGTACCAGTACCGCCTTCCTAGGTAGTACCGCCTTCCAAGGCGGAAGAGATTAGGCGGGGGTACGGGGGGCGCAAAAAAAAGGAGGAAGGAAGAAGGAGGAAGTGAGGACGCTGCGCGGCTCTTCCGCGGCATTGGCGCCGCGGTATTGGTATCGCCTTCCTAGGTAGTACCGCCGCTCTCCAGCGGCGGAAGAGCGCCTGCGGCGCCTTATAGGCTAGCCACTAGCCGCTAACCTGCTAGGCATTTGCGCCGCAACTGGCGGCGCTTGGCGCACGCGCCGGTAGATTCCGGCGCGGGGTTTCGCGTTGGCGAAACCCTGGCCTAACTTCCTCCTTTCTCCCTCCTCCTTCCTCCTTTTTTTGAGACAAAGGTCTAGCGCGCTAGACCTTTGTCTCGTGTGTGGGGATTCCGTGGAGGTGTCCGGTGCGGTTCCAGGCGACGAGCTCCCAGGCTTTTTCGTGGGGGAGATAGTGTAGGATCGAGAGTGAGGCGTTTTCGGCCAATGGGATTCGGTTTCCTGGGGCGATGGGTCCGGTGGCCATCTGGAAGATCTTTCCCATTGCGGCGCCGTGCGTGACCAGCAGGATGGTTTGTCCGGGGGAGTGTTTTTCGGCGATTCTCTGGAGGCAGCTGGTGATTCGCTGTCGGAATTGTTCCGGGGTCTCTCCGCCGGGGACGGTGAGATCGGGCCGGGGTTCGTGTCGGAAGGCGGCCATGATCTCGGGGTGTGTCTCCTGGACTTCCTGGCGGGTGCGGCCCTCCAGCTCGCCCAGCAACCACTCGCGAAGGCCCTTTTCGGGGATGGGCGAGAGTTTCGTGTGTCCGGCTGCCAGGATGACGCGGGCGGTGTCTTCGGCGCGGAGGAGATCGCTGGTGTAGCAGGCATCCAGGGGGATGTTATAGAGTGCCTCGGCCAGCGCGGCGGCCTGCCGGAGACCCAGGGCATTCAGTTCGCCGTCCTGCTGTCCCTGGAGGACACCCAGGATATTGTCGCGGGTCTCGCCGTGACGCACGACGAGGAATCGGATGGCGTTTTGGGGGACTTTCTTTTCCACGGAAGGAGGGGTGTGTATCTAGAAGTGAGTGAGTGCGGGTTTTCCGATGGGGAAGACCTGGAATCCCATTTGGAAGAGCGCCTTGTGGTCGAGGCAATTTCTGCCGTCGAAGAGGAAGGCGGGCTTTTTCAGGTGTGAGAGGATTTCCTGGTAGTCGAGAGTCTGGAAGAGTGGCCAGTCGGTGAGGACCACCACGGCGTGCGCGTCCTTGCAGGCGCTGTAGGGATTCGCGGTGTATTCCACCCGTCCATCGGCATCGCCCAGGTCCTCCCGGGCGTTGTCCAGCGCCTTCGGATCGCAGATGGCGAGCCGTGCGCGTTCGGCCAGGAGCTGTCGGCATACGGCGAGAGCGGGGGTCTCGCGGGTATCGCCGGTATTTGCCTTGAAGGCGAAGCCCAGGATGGCGATCTTCTTTTCGGTGACGGTATTGAACATCGCCTCCACCATGTTCTCCACGAATCTCCGCGCCTGGTAGTCGTTGATGAGGACCACGCTCTCCCAGTAGCGCGCCACTTCGGGGAGCCCATAGTGGTCGCAGAGATAGACCAGATTCAGGATATCCTTCTTGAAGCAGGAGCCGCCGAAGCCGATGCCGGACTTCAGGAATCGTTCGCCGATGCGCTGGTCGCGTCCCACGGCGCGTGAGACCTGGTCGATGTCGGCGCCGGTCTTTTCGCAGAGTGCGGAGATGGAGTTGATGGAGGAGATCCGCTGCGCCAGGAAGGCATTCGCCACCAGCTTTGTGAGCTCGCTGGACCATAGGCTGGTGGTGATGATCTTTTCGCGGGGGACCCAGTGGGTGTAGATGCTCGCCACGACTTCCACGGCCTCCTGTCCCTCGGCATCCTCGGTGCCGCCGATGAGAACGCGGTCGGGCTCATTGAGATCCTGTATGGCGGTGCCCTCCGCCAGGAATTCGGGATTGGAGACGATCTGGAAGCGGAGGCCCTTCTCGTTGGCCTGCAGTACCTTCGAGAGCGCCTGCGCGGTCCGCACGGGGAGCGTGCTCTTCTCCACTACGATCTTTCCCTCCTGGGAGTGCTCCACGATCTGCCGCGCGGTGCGTTCCAGGAATTGGAGATCGGAGGCCTTTCCTGCGCCGCAGCCGAAGGTCTTGGTGGGGGTATTGACGGAGACGAAGATGACATCCGCCTCTTTGATGGCGGTGGGGATATCGGTGGAGTAGAAGAGGTTCTTTCCGCGGCAGCGCTTCACGATTTCCTGGAGGCCGGGCTCGTAGATGGGGAGCTGCTCGGAGTTCCAGGCATCGATGCGCTTGGGATTGATATCCACCACCGTGATCCGGAATTCCGGGCAGTGGTCGGCGATGACGGCCATGGTGGGGCCGCCGACATAGCCGGCCCCGATGCAGAGGATATTCCGGATTTTTTTCATGGGGTATGATTGCGTGTGGGTGGAGTTATTACGGGAGGAGCTGGCAGGCCTTCGGGCAGGAGACGATCTCGGAGTGGAGGGTGCCGTCGGGGCGCCGTTGCCAGCGTGCGTGGATGGGTCCGTGCGGGGTCTTAACGTATCCCTCGAAAGAGGAGAGCGCCTTCGGTGTGCTGGGTCGGAAGCGGAAGGTGGCGTATCCCGGGGAGGCGGGGGTGATTCCCAGGACCTGTGTGCGCAGATACCAGGCGGGGAGGGCGGACCATCCGTGGCAGAGGGATCCGGCGTAGCGGAAGTCCTCGCCGCCCAGGGTGGTCTCCCAGAGGGTGTCCGAGCCGATCAGCAGGCCCTTCCGGTAGTTCTGGAGGATCTTGTTGTAGAGCAAGTCCGCGCTCTTGCCAGGCAGGAGGGCCCGTGTGCCCCAGACCCAGTAGGGCAGTGCAGAGGAGGTGGATTCGTAGATGGGGAAAGCCGGGCGGTTCTTCCCGTAGAGCGCCTCGCGGATGCGAACGCACTGCTTTGGGGAGGCCACGCCGTGGATCACATTTAGCATCTGGATGTGTTCATGGAAGGGCGTGGCGGGATCCTCGTTGGTGCGGAAGAGGCCCTTCTCTTCGTCCCAGAAGAGCGCCCGGCAGGTCTTCTTGAGGGCATCGGCGAGCTTATGGAGCGCGCTGGGGGTCTCGCTAAAGCAGGGACAGTGCAGCTTGACGCCCTCGCGGGCGATCTTTTCGGCGGCGTGGAGTGCCTCCAGCAGATAGAGATTGTAGGGCGCCTGGTGCCGCGCCTTTCCGTCGGCCTCGGTGCCGTCCAGTCCGGGCTGCCATTCGCAGAAATTCCAGATTTCGGGGTCTTCGCCGGGGTGGTAGAGGGTTCCTGCGGGGGTCTGGAGGGTCTTCTTGAGGGCGTGGTCCAGGATTTTCTTCAGGCAGGGCAGCATGGGCTCCAGGAACTTCCATTCGCCGCTGTTGAGATAGAGTTCCCAGGCGGCGGGGAAGAGGATCAGTCCGAAGATGGGGATGGAGAGATGGATATCCCCGGGGGAGGTCATCTTGATGGTCTGGGCGCCCTCATTCCAGTTCTTCGACAGCAATTCAAAGCACGCGGAGACGAAATCGTAGTTCCCCCAGACGGGATAGCCGTAGAGTGCCTGGTTTCGGGAGTCGTAGGGATAGAGTCCCTGTTCGCGCCAGGGGCAGTCCTCGAAGTGTTCGTGCTGGCAGCACTGGAGGGTGCGGATGGCGGTCTTGTCCAGGAGCTCCACCAGCTTGTCCTCGCAGTGGATGGGCTGCGGGCGGGGAGTGGCGCGCTCCACGGGAATGAGTCCCAGGTAGCCCACGCGCGGGGTCTCCTTGCAGCCGGTGATGTGCATCTCCAGATACCGGCATCCCAGGCGTCGCAGACGGTGCGTGAAATGCAGCACGCCGCCACGCTCGCAGTAGATCCGGTCCACGAAATTCCGGTTGTCGATGGCGCAGCGGATGCGTCCGTCAGTCAGGTGTTCGCCGTGTGCGATATCCAGGATGGCGCCCTTTTCGGTCTGGACCACGAGATCCAGCCAGCCGGTGGTCTCGCCGCCCAGATCCACGATGAGGAACCACCCGTTGGCGCCATCGGAGATGGGGGCGGAGGGCCAGGTGAAGGGGAGACGATCGGCATTTTTGCGGTCCAGGGTGAAATCCATGGGCGCGCCATAGCGGTAGTCAGCCAGGTCCTTGCAGTCGGGGGCCACATAGTTCCAGTCGGCCATCTGTCCCTGCAGGTAGTCCCGGTAGACGATGGTTCCCAGGGTGAAGTCCTTGGGGAACTTCTTGGGACGGAAGAGGAATCCCGCCTGGCATACATGCGCCTTCGGGGCGCGCTCGGGGAATTCCCGGACCTTCGGGTCGAATTGGGGAACGGGATCCATTTTCCAGTCCAGGACCGACGCCTTGTGCCATTCGGGCTCCTTGCCGTTGTCGTGGTAGAAGAAGCAGTTTCCCAGCTGGCTGGAGAGGAAGAGTTCGTTGCCGTGTTCGTAGGAGGGATCCAGGGCGCACTCCCAATCTTCGCCGGTTTGGTAAAAGAGTAACATGCGACGGTACACATAGATCCCGGCCCAGAGGGCGGGGGGCGCCACGGCGGCGGTGAGGCAATTCCGCCCCATGGCGTATACCTGGATCTCTATGACATTCTCGCCATGGCGATTCCAGAAGTCCTCTAGTTCGTAGCCAAGACACGTGGCGTCATTAGGGAGATTCGGGGTCTGGGTGGCTCCAAGCAGATGGCCATTCAGCCAGACGACATAGCTGGAGTACGCGGAGACCTCTAGATACGGCGCGGGGAGACCGTCGCCATCAATCTTCTGGCGAAAACGGTAGAAGGCGTCTTTTTGAGGGGCGTCACCGCCCGGCGTGATCCAGCGTGCGAACATAGTTAAAAAAAGGAGGAAGGAGGAAGGAGGAAGGAGGAAGTGAGGACGCTGCGCGGCT
>CAZMWS010000114.1:0-98 GCA_964570085.1 uncultured Lentisphaeraceae bacterium
CCGCCGGTAGGCGGAAGAAATTAGGCGGGGGTACGGGGGCGGCAGCCCTCCGTCCCTTGGTAGTCTTCAGCGAAACCCCGCGCCGGAATCTACCGGCG
>CAZMWS010000114.1:198-6615 GCA_964570085.1 uncultured Lentisphaeraceae bacterium
CGTGCGCCAAGCGCGCCCGAATTGGCGCGCTAGTACCGCCGCACCAGCGGCGAAAGAGCGCCTGCGAAACCTTGCAAACTAACAGCTAGCCACTAACCTGCTAAGTACTAAAGCGGGGGTACGGGGGCGGCAGCCCTCCGTCCTTTGGTAGTCTTCAGCGAAACCCCGCGCCGGAATCTACCGTCGCGTGCGCCAAGCGCGCCCGAATTGGCGCGCTAGTACCGCCGCACCAGCGGCGAAATTTCCGCGAAGCGTCCGCTTTTACCTGCTCCCTACTACCTGCTCCCTACTACCTAAGGCGGGCGCGCCCGCAAGACCGCCGCGTCCAGAGACGCAAAAGCCGCGCCCGTTTCTTTTGGGTGCGGCTATGGGATTCGGTTGTTTCCGGCGTGGGTGTGTGTGGCTTCCTGGGGGTGGCGTTTTGTGCCATTTTAGAGATGGTGCGAGAGGCGGGACTCGAACCCGCACGCCGTTTAAGGCACGAGAACCTAAATCTCGGGCGTCTGCCAATTTCGCCACTCTCGCCCAGGAAACCGGGGCGTTTTGCTGTTTCTAACCGGGCAAAAAAGAACCCCGACTTGTTGAGAGCCGGGGTTCTTCTAAATGGTACCAGAGAAAGGACTTGAACCTTCACGAGCGTAAGCCCACTGCGACCTGAACGCAGCGCGTCTGCCAATTCCGCCACTCTGGCTTGAAAGCGGGCTTACTGTAAGCGCCTTTCCGGGGTTTGCAAGTCACTCACGGGAAAATTCCTGAAAAATGCCCGTGTTTCTTGCCTGCGCACCCCGGAGGAGACGCCTACAGCAGCGAGTCCATCTCTCAGACTAGAGCATGGACTTGTAGAGGGCCACGATGTCGGCCTTGGTGGGATCCTTGGGGTTGCCGGGGGTGCAAGCATCGGCCATGGCGGAATCGGCCAGGAAGTCGATATCGGGCTCCTTCACGCCGACCTCGGAGAGGTGCTGGGGGATACCCACGTCCTTGCCGAGCTGGCGGACGGCGTCCACGCAGGCCTTGCGGTACTCGTCCTGGGTCATGTTCTCGACGCCCTTGACGCCCATGGCGATAGCGATGTCCTTATAGCGCTCGCCGGTAGCGGGGGCGTTGTATTCCAGGACGGTAGGCAGGATGGCGGCGCAGGCCACGCCGTGGGGGGTGTCATAGACAGCGGAGAGGGGGTGTGCCATGGAGTGCACGATGCCCAGTCCCACGTTGGAGAAGCCCATGCCGGCGATGTACTGAGCAACAGCCATCTTCTCGCGGGCGACGGGATCCTTGTTCACGGAGTCACGGAGATACTGCGCGATCATCTTGATGGCGGTGATGTGCAGCATGTCGGTCAGATCCCAGGCGGCCTTGGTGATGTAGCCCTCGATGGCGTGGGTCAGAGCATCCATGCCGGTGGCGGCGCACAGACCGCGGGGCATGGACATGACCATGTCGGGATCCACGACGGCCACCACGGGGATGTCGTGGGGATCCACGCAGACGAACTTCCGATGGCGCTCAACGTCGGTGATGACGTAGTTGATGGTGACCTCGGCGGCGGTTCCACTAGTGGTGGAGACGGCGATGATGGGCAGGCAGGGCTTCTTGGTGGGGGCCACGCCCTCCAGGCTGCGCACGTCGGCGAACTCGGGGTTGGTCATGATGATGCCAATGGCCTTGGAGGTGTCGATGGCACTGCCGCCACCAACCGCCACCAGGATGTCAGCACCCTCGGCCTTCGCAAAGGCAACACCCTCCTTCACATTCTCGATGGTGGGGTTCGCCTTGATGCCAGTGTACACCTTGTAGGCAATGCCCGCCTTGTCCAGGACATCGGTCACCTTGCCGGCAACACCAAATTTCACCAGGTCGGGATCCGTGCAGAGCATCACTTTCTTGCATCCACGGGCCTTGACCTCAGTCGCGATCTCCTGGATCGCACCCTTGCCAAAGTAGGAAGTCTCGTTGAGAATAATGCGGCTGGCCATCTCTTTCGTCTCCTATCACCAACGCCTGGTTCACAGACGCCGGATTGCTGACTGGTCCCCTGCCCTAAAAATCACTCTAAAACAGGGGAATCTCGTGAAACCCCCGGGGATAAACACAACAAAAAACACACCCCAGGGGAGGAAAGCCGCGACACAAAAGACGCGGCACACAATTCAGACAGCCGGAACAAAGGACAGTTTCATTCGCCCCCGCCCCGCCGTCAATGACCCCTAATGTAACCCCTCACAAACATTCCTCGCTTTCGCGCATGATATTTTAGGAACATTAGGCGCAACCGCGCCTAATGTTCCTGAAAAAAGGAGGAAGGAGGAAGGAGAAAGGAGGAAGTTAGGCCAGGGTTTCGGGAACGCGAAACCCCGCGCCGGAATTTACCGGCGCGTGCGCCAAGCGCGCCCGAGATGGCGCGCTAATACCGCCGCACCAGCGTTGGAAGGGCGCCTGCGGGACCTCGCAAACCAATCACTAGCCGCTAATTGCTAAGTACTTACGGCACACTTTATGCCGTAGCGGGGGGATCCGGGGGCGGCAGCCCCCGTCCTTTGGATACTCTGCAGTAGCGAAAAATACCCCCGTGCAAGAGCCCCCGTACCGCGGCACAAGCCGCGGAAGAGCCGCGCAGCGACCACACTTCCTCCTTCCTCCCTCCTCCTTCCTCCTTTTTCTACTGCAGGCGCCTATCGCGGCTGCAGTAGTGATAGCACCTGCAGTAGTGCTTCCGGATTTTTCGCGAGTTTTTCGCGGAGTCGTGGGGTGGTGATTACGCGGACGGCGAAGGTGCGGAGGTAGTCGCTTTCCAAGGAGTTCTTGTGATCGCGGTCTTTTTCCAGGAGCCAATAGTCGTTGGAGCCGTTTGCGATTCGAAGGTCTTTCGGGAGGAGCTTCCGGAAATATGGCATGGCGGCCAGGAGGACCTCTCCGGGGCGTGCGTGGACCGCCTCAGCCAGGGCGTCCTCGGTTTGCAGGACGGTGTCCAGGCTCTCCAGATTCCGGGAGAGCGTCATGAGCGCCTGTCGGGGCCATTCCTGGAGTGCGATGGCCTTCCCTTCCACATTCTCCACATAGCCGTATCCCTGGGGTTTCAGGCAGAGGCAAGTCCGCAGGAGATCCCGGGTCTCCAGGCGACGGAGCATCTTTCGCGCGGCGTCACTGTGACCCTTCCGGAGCCACTCCAGGAGCGTGTCGTCGGTCATCTCCCAGATGGCATCCGCCTCTTCGGCCGTGCGCAGCGACAGCTCCTTCTGGAGGGCCCACTGGAGCATCCGCTGTGCGGAGAGCGCGGTCTTGTTGAGATATCCGTGCTGATGGAGATAGGAATAGAATTTCTGGACCCGCTTGCCCTCCTCGATGAACTTCTCCCGGAGGGCGAGATATCCGTCGGCGGTGCGAACCGTATTCTCCTGGATGGTCTCCAGTGCGGGGGTGCCTGCGAAGCCGATATGGAGGGCATCGCGCTCCAGGTAATCCAGCTTATCGGCGCCCAGATTGCGGTCGGAGACCCACTCCCCCAGAGGATCCTTCCCCCGGAGCATCTGCAGGATGCGCTCGGGATCGCCGCCGCACTGTCGGATGGGCTCCTCCAGAGACAGGATCGTCTTTTCTCCGCGGAGATGGTGGTCGCCTGCAAGGACGGGCTCCACCTGATGTGAGAAGGGACCGTGTCCCACATCGTGCAAGAGCGCGAAGAGCTCCAGATTCCGGAGCTCATCCCCCACGAGGCCCTGTCGCCGCGCCGCAAAACGCGCGCGCTTCAGCACCCCCAGCGCGTGTTCCAGTCGGCTATGCCGTGCGCCAGGAAAGACCAGGTCGTTGAGGCCCAGCTGACGGCAACCGCGCAGCCGCTGAAAGAGCGGGTGATCCAGGAGGGGGAGGAGTCCCTCCACCTCCACAGGACCCGAACAGGGGATGCAGATCGCCTTCATGCCTGGGGATTCCCCTTCACGCGGAAGCACACGTGCTGCACCTCGGTGCCACGGGCATTCCAGTGAAGGTGGAAGTCGGTCTTCACATCCGCCATGTCGGCGTTGCCGTCGGGGCATGGCTCATAGAGGCTCTCCAGATTATGGAAGAGCCGCAGCCAGTCCTCGAAATAGGGCTCGTAGTCCGTAGAGAGATGGAAGATTCCGCCGGGCTTCAGCACGCGGACCACGCGGCAGAGGAAATCAGTGCAGACCAGTCGTCGCGCCACGTGTCCCCGCTTGGGCCAGGGATCCGGGCACAGCAGATGCAGCCGATCCAGGCAGTGGACGGGCAGCTGGTAGGAGACCAGCGCCAGACTGGTGGCGCGCAACGCCAGGAGGTTCTCCAGCCCGGCGCGTGCGGCGCGCTTCTCCACAATGCGGAGCCGTTCGGAAATCAGGTCGTTGCAGAGCACCAGGCTCTCCGGATGACGGCGCGCCAGCTCCACAGTGAAACGGCCCTTCCCGCAGCCCATGTCCATCTCCACGCGACGGGAGGGATCGCCGGGCAGCGGGAGGATTCCCCAGGTATTCGTGAGGCTCTGCATGGGGTCCGCCTAGTCCTTTGCTGCGACGCGGTGGCGTTCCAGGAAGTGTCCGATGCGTCGCAGCGCCTCCTGGATCTCCTTCATGCTGGTGGCGTAGGAGCAGCGGACGAATCCCTCGCCGGAGGCGCCGAAGGCGTCGCCGGGCACCACGGCCACTCGCTCCTCCTCCAGCAGCCGCTCGGCGAACTCCTCGGAGGTCATGCCGGTGCACGCCACGCTGGGGAAGACATAGAAGGCGCCACGGGGCATGAAGCAGTCCATGCCCATGTCGCGGAAACCCTTCACAATCACATTCCGGCGCTCCTCGTATTCCTCGTGCATGGCATCGCGCTCCGCATCGGCGGACTTCAATGCCTCGATGGCGCCGTGCTGGGAGGCGGTGGGCGCGCAGAGCATGGTGTACTGATGGATCTTCATCATGGCATCCACGATCTCATGGGGTCCCAGGGCATACGCGATACGCATACCGGTCATGGCATATGCCTTACTGAAGCCATTGAAGACCACCGTGCGCTCCCGCATACCGGGGATTGTGCAGATGGAGGGGCTCCGGGGAATATAGGAGAGGTCCTCGTAGATCTCGTCGGAGAGAACCACCAGGTCGTGGCGAATGGCGAACTCCGCGATCTTCTGCTTGTCCTCCCAGGTCATGCCCGCGCCAGTGGGATTGTTGGGATAGTTGAGCATCAGGACCTTCGTGCGGGGAGTCACCGCCTTCTCCAGATCCTCCGCCTGGATCACGAAATCGTGCTCCGCGCGAGTGCGCACCGGCACGGGCACGCCGTGTGCCATAGCCACCGTGGCGCCGTAGGAGACATAGCAGGGCTCATGGTAGAGCACCTCGTCACCCGGAGAAATCAGCGCACGGATTGCCAGATCCAGTCCCTCGGAGACGCCCACGGTCACCAGGCACTCGGTCGAGGGGGAGTAGGAGCCGCCGAAGCGCTCCTGGAACTTCTCGCAGATGATATCGCGGAGCTTCTTGTCGCCCAGATTGGAGGTGTAGTGGGTGTATCCCTTGGTGAGGGAGTACATCATTGCCTCGCGGATCTTCCAGGGAGTCACGAAATCCGGCTCGCCCACGCCCAGGGAGATCACTCCCTGCATGGTGCTCACCAAATCAAAGAACTTCCGGATCCCGCTCTTGGGGATCACCTGGATGTGGGGAGCCACACGGCTGCCCTGGTTGTTACATAGAGACTTTGAGTCGTCCATATCCGTCTTCCTCCTTCTCAAGATCAATGCCCGCTTCCTTGTATTTCTTCAGCAGGAAGAGGGTCGCACAGGACTTCACGCCCGGCTGCGTGGAAAGCTTGCTGGCCACAAAATGGGCCACATCCTGCAGGGACGTCCCCACGACCTCCAGATGGAGATCATAGCGGCCGCTCACCAGATAGGCGGAGACCACCTCGGGGAACTTGCAGATGCGCTGCGCCACGGCATCAAAACCCGTGTCGCGCTCCGGCTGAATCTGCACTTCGATAATAGCGCGGGTGCTGCCGTCCTCGGCATCGCCCGTCAATGCGGCATATCCGAGAATGCGCCCATCTGCCTCCATCTGTGCAATGGCATCGGCGGCCTCCTGTGCGGAAATTGTCAGACGGTCTGCGATCTCCTGCACGGGCATGCGTGCCTCGCGTCGGAGTAAGGAAAGGATCTTCTCGTTTCGTTCGTTCTCGTTCATAGTGACTACACCTCCGGCGTAAAAAAGGACAACTCCCCCACGCCATGGCTGCGTTTCTGAATATCCCGGCACACACAAATTCACCCAGCGCCAGGAAAGGAGCAATAATCTAACTCATGCGCCGCGCTCCTCGCGGCGCAATGAGGAATGAGGAATGAGGAGTTGTGGCCACTCTGCAGTGGGCCTTGCTGACGCTAACGCACCAGCAAACCGCCAGCGCGCCCGAATCGGC
>CAZMWS010000115.1:0-6441 GCA_964570085.1 uncultured Lentisphaeraceae bacterium
TCCACACTTCCTCCTTCCTCCTTCCTCCTTCCTCCTTTTTTCGCGCAGCGCTATGCCTCGCCAAGCCTGCGCCGGATAGTGTATTCCGCCAATAGGGTAGCTAATAGCATCGCAGGCAGGAGATATGGTGGCAGGATCGGTTTTTCCTGGAGGTCCCAGGGGATATTTTGGGAGACGGGGAGTGCGCTCCAATCCAGGGATGCGGGATTCTGGAGTGCGATGCCGTTGGTGATTCGCGCCACATCGCGGAGGAGCTGTGGATTTGCGGCGAGTTTCTGGAGTTCCTTTCCGCCGGCATGGACGGGCAGCCACTCCTCCTGGATGAGTGGCGTGGTATCAGGGGCGGTTTCCACGGCAAAAAGGAGTCCGGCGATTCCGGGGGCCTCGGGGGTGTATTCTCCCTGGAAGCGTCCGATTTCCTGGGGATCGGGGAGCAGTGGCACCACGGTGCGGGTGTTGTCCTGCGTAAGGACGGTGAGTGTGGGCCGTGCATTTTCGGCGGGGAGGAAATCGGCGCCGCGCACGCGAAGTGCCAGGGCATTGGGCTGATTAGCCACCAAGCCGTCCTGGGGGAGTTCCAGTTCCAGCTGCGGCTGTCGGTTTTCGGCGAGCCAGAGGAGGAGTTCCCGCCAGAAGAGCGCATGGAGGGCAGGCGTCTGGGTCTTCGGGAGGTCATTTCCGCCCGCGAAGGCCCATCGCCAACTCTCGGAAAGACCGCACCACGCCACGCGACCAGCACCGTAGTTCCCCTCCGCTAACAACACACAGCGCCCCGATTGATCCCGCAAGACCACCCGCGCCACCCGGGAGGGATTCTGGCAGACCGCGTATTCCGTCTCCAGCGGCAGGGGTTCCCGTCGCTGAAAAAGCCCATTCTGGAAGACCAGCGGCTCGCCGTCCGCGCGGACGGACGAGGCGGGCGTGGTCTGCAGGAGCGCGAAGTCCTTTCCCGGCAGGAGGTTCGACAGGTCCTCGGGGACCTGTGCGCCATCGCCAATCCAGAGGAGTCCGCCGCCCTGCTTCTCCACGAAGTCCCGGAGTGCCTGCCGCTGGGGCGTCGTCAGGGCATTTGCGGTGGTGCAGGGAAGCAGTACCGCATCGTAGGGCGCATATTCCTCCAACCGGGAGGGGAATTCCTTCGGCGTGGCGTCCATTCCGTAGGCGAAGAAGGGATGCTGTGCCTCCCAGCCGGGCTCACGACGGACAGCGGAGTCCTCCTCGCCCTCTTTTGCGGGCTTCTGGAGCCGGATGAGTGCGTGGAGGGCGAGAGTGGAGTCGGTGCGGAGGTCCTTCAGGAGGAAGCGCCACTGCCAGGAGGGACCATCCTCCAGATAGAGCACCTTCCGCATGGGGGGACGCAGACACTCCACCACCGTCCAGGCGGTGTCGTCATTGGGCAGCTGGTCTTCGGGGAGCGCGGGGATTTCCGCCTTCAGGGCGTATTGTCCGGGGGCTGCGAAAGGCGGCAGGGGCAATTCCAATCGGAGTTCCTCGCCGGGATGGATCTCCGCCTCGCTCTGGGAGAGAGGCTCCCCCGAACGGTCGCGAATGACCACCGGCACCCGGCGCGTTTCCGCCAGCGTGCTCCGGAGGACCACCGACAACACGCCCTCCTTGCCCGGCTGGAACTCCCGCTTGCCGTCCGCAGGGAAGCCGATCTGGAGATTCGCGGGCGGACGCTCGTCGCCCAGCATCACCGTGGAAATCGGAATGCCCTCCCGCGCGAACGCCTTCGCTTCGTCCAAAAGAGAGCCACCCAGATCCGCGCCGTCAGAGAGCAGCAGCACGCTCCGGAGGGGCATGGCGCCGGGACGACGGGATTCCTCGTGGAGCGCATGGAGTGCGGCCCCCAGATCGGTCTCGCCAGGCAACGGCATATCGGAAGAGTGTGCGCCCCAGGCATGGAGGACGCCATCGGTCCCCGCAAAGCGCCAGGCGCTCAGGGGCGTAGCCGGTGGCGGTGCCTCAATGACCAGATGCCGTGCGGCCGCCAGACGAGTCACGCGTGCGCCCGGAGCATCCGGCAACTGGCAATCGGTGCGCGCCGTCATGGAAGCGGAGGCATCCCCCAGCGCCGCAATGCGGGAGCCCTCGGGACGCGGCGACTGCTCTCGGCGTGCGGGTTGCAGGAACCAGAGATTCAGGAGCGACAATGCCAACAGCCGAAGCCCCAGCAGTGCGGCGCGTTGGCGCCGGGCCAGTCCCCGCGTCTTCCGCAGGGCGAATGCGCGGAATGCGGCAGCGATAAGTGCGGCGTCCAGGAGCAGGAGTCCCCAGAGTGGCAGCCAGGGATGGCAGGTCAGGACGCTATGGACGGCGACGTCCGGCATGGCAGTGGGTGGACTAGTCTTTCAGAGCCTGCCGCAACACGGCCTGTCGGCGCGCGCGGCACTCCTCGACGAATTCCATCTGGGAGGCGACCATCTCCTCCACGGACATCTCCAGGGCCCGTCGGTGGTCCAGGAAGCGCTTTGCGCGTGCCACCATGGAATAGAGTTCCCGGAGGAAGCCATTCTGCTGGAAGGCCTCCAACTCCTGGGACGTCAGGTGGTTCTGCAGATAGTCCTGATGGAGCAGCCGCGCCAGGCGGCGATAGCGCCGCGCCACCTCCTGCCCCATGAGCGGCGCGCGGCGATAGCTTGCGTAATAAATAGAAAGACGGCGCACCACGATCTCCCGCTGCTTGATGGAATCGAACTGCCGACTGAGGAGATCCAGGTTGTTGCAGATCTGCGCGAATGCCACTTCGTCACCGAAGGTGAAGCGCCGAATGGTCTCCACGGGCGTGCGGCCCTCCTTGAGATCCACCAGGAATGCGCGGCGAATGACCTTCTCCGCGAAGATCCGGACCGCCTCCTCCCACTCCCGGAGGCTCTGGCCAACCATTCCCAGGAACGCCATCGCCAGCTTCATGGCGCCGTCGGGCAGCCGCAGAAGATGATCGGAGAGGACGATCATGGGCTGGTAGGCGCTCTCCATGCCATGCAATTCCGCCAAAAGCGCCTGGTGGAGCCACTCCTCCTCCTGCGCATCGCTCGCTTTTTCGCCGCCGGTGGCCTCGGCGTCCTTTCCCAGGCTGAGGAAGCGCTGGACGGATGCGCCGAATTCCTGAAGGGCATTCTCCAGCCACGAAAGGAGCCGCGGGTCGTCCAGGCGCTCCATCTTCACCAGGAGCCGCAAATGCGCCAGATTGCTGGTGCGGGGAGCGGGACCGTGGGCATTCCAGTGACGCAGAAAGAGCCGGTCGGCGATGCCGTCGGCATAGCGTGCCACCAGGGGCCACTCCTCCAGGAGAGCGGGATCGCCGCACCAGCGAAGGAGCCACTCACGAATCTCGGACGAGAGCGCGGGCGACCACCGCATGACCCAGAGGGCGTCGCGAATGACCTCCGGCGCCAGAGAGCCCTCCTGCTCCCGGAAGAGCTCCGCAACCCAGCGCTGGAAGGCACCGGGGTCCAGGAGCCAGAGTGCCTGGAAGCCAATGCCATAGACGGTGTCCACCACCTCCACGCGACGACGGAAGGCATCCGCCGCCCGGGTGAGGGACTCCGGGATCTCAGTGCGCTGGAGGATCTTGCAGCGATCCAGAGGCGCGTATTCCCGGGGATGCGGCAACGCCAGAGCGCGGGAGACGCCGCTGTCGGCGTGGTTGGCGGAGGGATCCTCCTCGTGGGGATCCCGGGGGGTGATTTCGCCGGACTCCAGCAACTTCTGGACGCCTTTTTCCAAAAAGCGATGGTATTCCTTCAGGGCGTCGGAGCCGACGCGGAGGGTCCCCGTGTGCAAATAGAGCTCCAGGAGACGGCGCACTTGCGCGGCGACCTGGGGGAATGCATCGGGACCGCAGAGGGTGCAGAGCTCTTTCAGGCGCTGCCAGACCCGTTCCGGAATATCGGGATTCAGATCCTCCAGTCCCTTGAGAATCTGGAGGAGTTCCGCCCGGAGGGCGTCCGGTGCGCCTTCCTGCGTGCGAGTCATCGTCCGAGGGCCAATCGGAGGCCGAATTTCTCGGGGAGACGGGCCATGTATATCTTGTTCTGGGCCATCTCCAAATCGTAGGGCTCCCGGATCAATTCCAGGTGCCGGGTCTCCACCTCATAGGTGCAGGCGCAGGCGCGGGGATCACGGTCGCGGGGCTGCCCGACACTGCCCACATTCACCATCACTTTGTGGTCCGTGGGCACCGTGTAGGGCCGAATGAAATCCACGAAGGGCGCGTGTCCGGGCATATCGATGCCGATGAGGGGCGAGTGGGAGTGCCCGCAGAAGGCCAGGGGGCACTCCTGGCGCTCGAAATTCGCGGCGAAGGAGTCCTCGTCCAAACAGTAGGACCACTTTCCGCGGGCAAAAGAGGAGTGCAACGCCACCATATCGTCGCCCAATTGCAGGCGCATGGGGAGTTCCGCCAGCCAGCGAATATCATCGGCGGAGAGATTCTTCTGGGTCCATTCAATGGATGCCAGGATCTCCTGACGCAACCGGCCATTGGTGGGCGTCATGTAGGAAGAGGCGTATTCGTCATGGTTTCCCATGACACAGGGGATCTCCCGGTCCTGGATGATGTGGAGGCATTCGGCGGGATTGGCGCCGTATCCGACGATGTCACCCAAACACACCAGCATGTCGCAGGAGGCCTGGTCCAGACGCTTCAAAATCGCCGTCAGGGCCTCCAGATTCCCATGGACATCGCTGAAAAATCCGATTTTCGTCATCGAAGGGGGTGGGGTAGGCTGCGCCACGCCGTCTCGTGCGCGAGGCGCGGGACGGTTCTCAAGGTGGCGCGAAAATGTGGATGCGGTATGTATGTCCCCTAGTTGGCGGCGGCAAAACGAGTCGTTGGATACGGCTTCCTGTCTTATCCCTCTGTCAGAGCAGGGGAAACTACATTAACGCCCGCCGCCTGCAAGGGCTTCGGTCCGGGGGACTGCCCTCCGGCCGAATCGCGAATTTCATGCAGGCACAATATCGCCGTGAGTCGGTGGTATTGCGTGCTTTAAGATAATCTCTCTTTTCTCCTTTGTGTTCTCGTCCTCTCCTCCATGGGACAAAAGCTCCACTTTTTCTTTCTGGCAATCGCGCTGCTCTTCTTCGGCGCATTCTTCCTGCTCCCCGTGGGAGAAATCCTCCGGGGCGGATTGACCGACGGCGCCGGACGGCCCACGCTCTTCTTCCTGGCGGAGGTCTTCCGGAATCCCCTCTATCGCGACGGACTCTGGAACTCCTTCCTCATCGCCACAGGGACCACCGCTCTCTCGCTGACCATGGCAATGCCCCTGGCGTGGCTCGCCGACCGCTTCGACTTCCGGGGAAAGGGCCTCTGGACGGGTCTGCTGATGATGCCGATGATCCTGGCGCCCTTCGTGGGCTCCCTGGGAATGCAGTGCATCCTGGGTCGCTACGGCGCTCTGAACCAGTTGCTCTTAAAAGCGGGGATCTTTTCGCCGGGTCAGGAGATCGACTGGCTGGCCGGAAGCATGGGCGCCGTGATCCTCCTGGAGGCACTCCATCTGCAGCCAATCCTCTTCCTGAATCTCACCGCCGCTTTCGCAAATGTGGATCCCGCACTCCTGGAGGCGGCACAGGACTGCGGTTGCACCGGCTGGCGCCGCTTCTGGCGAATCACGCTGCCACTGATTCGACCAGGACTCTTCGCGGGATGCACACTGGTCTTCATATGGTCCTTCACGGAACTGGGCACGCCCCTCATGTTCAATTTCGAGCGCGTGACGCCAGTACAGATCTTCTTGGGCATCAGCGAGATGGGACGCAGTCCCATGCCCTACGCGCTAGTGACGGTCATGATGGTGGCCGCCGCCACCGCCTATCTCCTGGCGAAAGCGCGCTTTGGACGTGACGCCTACGCCATGAGCGGAAAGGCGGGACGCGCCACGCCCCCGAAAAAGCTCCGCGGACTCGCCTGCGCCGCCGCCACCGCACCCTTCGCTCTGGTGGCATTCCTGGGGGTGCTCCCGCACTTGGGAGTCATGGGACTGGCCTTGGGACGCGGATGGTATCAACGGGTCTTCCCACAGGCCGCCACGCTGGAACACATCCAGACCGCATTGGGACACTCCCTCACCGTCCCCAGCATTATCAATAGCCTCCGATATTGCGGCATCGCACTGGTCCTGGCAATGGCGCTGGGACTCTTCATCGCATGGGCCGCAGTCCGCGGAAAACACCGCGGCGGATGGCTCCTGGATGCCCTGGCGATGCTCCCGCTGGCAGTCCCCGGAATCGTGGTCGCCTTCGGATACCTCGCCATGACCGGACGCGGACGACTCTTCCATTTCCTCAACCCCATCGAAAATCCCACCGCACTGCTGGTGATCTCCTACGCCATCCGACGAGTGCCATACGTGGTGCGCTCCGCAGTGGCGGGACTCCAGCAGACCTCCGTCTCCTTCGAGGAGGCCGCGCAGTCCCTGGGCGCGAAGCCCT
>CAZMWS010000116.1:0-3867 GCA_964570085.1 uncultured Lentisphaeraceae bacterium
GAGGGCGGGCCGCAGCTGTTTTTCCAGATCGTAGTCGGGATTGAGCTTTCGGAGGAATCCGTCGGCGGTGCCCAATGCGCGGACCATGAGGTAGATATGGGGCTTCATGGCGATCTTCAGTCGTCGGCAGACGCCGAAGAGTTGTTGGATGGCGGCGGGGACATCCAGCTGGCTGAGCGGACCATAGAAGTGCTGGTCCAGGAATTCGCTCATGGCGCATTCCAGGTCGTCGGCATTGGGTTCCTCGTCGTAGTCGCAGAGCCGCAGCAGGAGCTGTGCGGCGTGCTGTTCGTTGTGTTCCAGGATGCAGAGGATCAGCCGGCAGAAGAGCTTCCGTTCTTCCCAGGTGAGCCGTCCGCAGGCGCCGAAATCCAGGTAGCAGATCTTGTTTCCGGGCAGGGCGTAGAGGTTTCCGGGATGGGGATCCGCGTGGAAGAATCCGAAGTGGAAGATCTGCTTGAGCATCAGGTCCGCCGCCGTCTCGGCGAGGGTCTCGGGGGAGAGCCCAGCCTCCCGGAGGACTTGCGGCTGATCCAGCTTCAGTCCCTCAATGAAATCCATCGTGAGGACGTGGTCGGTGCAATAGTTTTCGTGGACCCGCGGGACCACCACGCGGGGATCGTCCTGGAATTGCAGGGCGAAGCGGCGCATATTTCCGCGTTCGCTATGGAAGCTGGCCTCGGCCTCCAGGGACTGCCGGAATTGCTTCACTACCCGCGGGAGCATGAGGAAGCGGAAGGAGGGATTTCCCTGGTGGAACTGTTCCGCCAGGAACTCCAGTACATTCAGGTCCGCCTTGATATTTCGGAGGGCACCGGGGCGAAGGACTTTTACGAAGACCGTGGTGCCGTCCTGGAGGACTGCGCGATAGCCCTGTGAGAGGGATGCCGCCGCCACGGGGGTGTCGTCGAATTCCTGGAAGAGCTCCTCCAGGGGTGCGCCGAGTTCCTTTCCCAGGGTCTGACGGGCCTGTTCCCGCGGGAAGGTGGATACGCTGTCCTGGAGGAGCGAGAGCTCCGCCGCGCAGTCGGTGCCCACCAGATCCGGTCGGGTGGAGAGCATCTGTCCCAGCTTCACATAGACGGGCCCCAGCTCCTCGAGGACCTTCCGCAACCGCGCATAGAGCACTGCGGCATCCTGCGGCGTCCCGTCGTCATTGCGGAAGCGCCGGCGTACCAGATGGCGGGTCTTTTGGAAGAAGACGCCCAGGCCGTTTCGGAAGATCACCTCCAGGATACGGCGCAGTCGTGCCATGTTGGCGCAGGTGCGATAGGTGGTGAACAGTGGCGAGAGGAGTCCCATGTTCCGTGGGGGGGGAGTTCTAGCAGACGCGATGCACTTCGGAGAGGTCGGTGATTCCCTGTAGGACCTTCGCCAGGGCATCCTGCCGGAAGGGCGCCCAGCCCTCCCGAAGGGCCTCTTCGCGCAGCCGGGAATCGGCGCTGGCGGCGGAGATCAGGTCCCGGAGGGTCTCGCCGACCTGCAGGATTTCATAGACGCCCACGCGGCCCAGATAGCCGGTGCCGCGGCAATGGAGGCATCCGCCGGGGGCGGCTTTGCGTGGCGCGGCATACGGGATTCCCAGCGCCTTCGCGGCCTCTTCCAGCTCCTGGCGGTCCTGCGGACAGACCGCGTCGTCTGCGATGGCGCATTGTGGGCAGAGCCGCCGGACCAGTCGCTGTGCCAGGACCAGCCGGAGGCAGGTGGCCACCAGATCGGGCTGTGCGCCCATGTTGATCAGGCGGTTTGCCGCGCCGATGGCGTCGTTGGTATGGAGGGTCGAGAGGACCAGGTGTCCCGTCATTGCCGCCTGCACCGCCATCTCTGCGGTCTCGCGGTCGCGGATTTCGCCCACCAGGATCACATCCGGATCGTGTCGCAGGATGGAGCGCAATGCGCCATCGAAGGTCAGTCCGATTTCGGCGTGTGTCTGGATTTGTGTGATGCCCGGGATATCGTATTCCACGGGGTCTTCGACGGTGATGATCTTCAGATCCGGGCGGCCCTTCATGAGGTGCGTCAGGATGCTGTAGAGGGTGGTGGTCTTTCCGGAGCCGGTGGGTCCGGTGACCAGCATGAGTCCCGAGGTGCGGTGGAGTTGCTCCTGGAGGAGCGACAGATGGCGCTCCGAGAATCCCAGCGAGCCCAGGTCTTTTAGGAGGGTTTCGCCATTGAGGATTCTCATGCAGAGGGTCTCGCCGTGTCGGGTGGGCAGCAGCGAGACGCGCAGATCCCAGAAGGAGCCCTTTCGCGCCAGGCGGAGTCGTCCGTCGTGGGGGAGGCGTTTTTCGGCCAGGTCCAGGCGCGCCAGCACCTTGATGCGGGAGATGATGGCGTCGGACAGGGACTCCATGCCCTTCGGCGTGGGGACATCCTGCAGCAGTCCGTCCACGCGGAAGCGCAGGCGCAGTCCGTCGGCAAAGGGCTCCAGGTGGATATCGGTGGCGCGGGCATCCAGGGCGGCATCCAGGATATCATTGACCAGCCCGCTGACGGAGTCATTCTCGGGGGGATTCTGGAGGGCGGCGCGGGTCTCTTCGGCGGCCTCGGAGGTCTTTTCCGGGTCCTGTGCCGTGCCCCAGGGAGATTCCTTGCGCTGGCTCTGGATCCGGCGGATCTTTTCGGCACCCAGGCCGTAGATGCGCTGGCGCTGTTTTGCCAGGCGTGTGGGGGTGACCAGGAGTGGCTGGCAGGGGATTCCCAAGAGCAGGTGCAGCTGTTCCAGCTGTCCCGGTGCTGGCGGATGGGCGAATGCCATTTGGAGCATTCCGTCGCGCAGGGAGAGAGGCATTGCCTGGAAGCGTGAGGAGAGCTGTTCGGGGACCTTCTCCAGGGCGTCGGCAGAGATCTCCGAGAGCTCCTCTTCGGTGGCCAGCGGAATTCCGGAGAGATCCGCGAGAGCGTGATAGAGGGTCTCTTCGGGGCAGAGCTCCAAGGATAGGATGGCCTCCTCGGGGGACTGCCCGGTACGGCGGCAACGGTTCTCCGCGGCTTGCGCCTGGGAAGCGGAGATTGCCTTCTCCGAAAGCAGTTTTTCCAGAAGGGGTGCCATGGGAAGAGTAGTGGGGGATATGTGCTATTTTCGTTCCAGGGTAAAGACCCGGGTCTTTCCGTAGTCAAGGGTTCCGGCGTCCTCGCCCTCCGGCGTGGAGAGTTGCAGCGCCTTTTCGGTGATCGAGCGGATCTTCACGCCGCAGTCCAGATCGGCACCGGTCTGGAGCCAGAGGGTCTTTCCGCCCTTTTCCGAATCGGAGATCTCCAGCTGGACGTAGGTCTTTCCGGTGAGCGCCTTTCGGAGGGCGCGGTAGGTGACTGCCACCCGGCGTTGCGGCGCGGGCTGTGGCGCGGGGGTCTCGATTTGCGCGGGCTTTTCCGGCGCGGGTGTCTGGACGGGTGTCTGGACGGCGGGCTTTGGGAGTGGAAAGCGCGCCAGGAAGGGGTTTCCGACGCCCTCCACGGGGATCTCCTCTAGGAAGAAGGGCGTTTCCTGTCGCCAGGGAATCCACTCTGCAGGAGGCGGGAGTTCCCGCGTTGGGGCAGGATGCTCCTTTTCTTCGGGGAGGATCACCTGCCAAGTCAGGAAGCATCCGCCAAAGAGAATCAGCGCCAGGAAGAAGAGCTTCCGCTCTCCGCGATGCGCCAGCATGGAAAGGAGTCCGCGGGAGGTCATTTGGATTCCTCCGGAATTGCGGGGGCTGTGGGGGCGGATTCCTGTTCGTCGGCGTCCTCGGCGGTGGCGCTACCGCCCTGGGGATCCAGGAAAGCGCAGCACTGCCCGGTGAAAAGATAGGGATCCACCGCATTTTCGGAGCCCGCCGGAAGGACCTCCGGGGGGGTGCTGCGGATGGAGAGGCGCTTCATGGGGAG
>CAZMWS010000116.1:3877-6396 GCA_964570085.1 uncultured Lentisphaeraceae bacterium
CCTGGAGGGATCCCAGGAAGGCCAGGAAGGCCTCCATGGTGCCGGAGAAGGTGGCCTCCACGGGGAATTCCATGAGGTAGATCTGTCCGTCCTGGGTATCCTGGAGGGTGTATGCCACTGGCGTGGCGGCGGCGTGTGCGCCATCGGTCTTTCCCACCAGGGTCAGTCCGCTGGCGTGTGCGCGCAGGAGCATCTCCTGGAGGGTCCAGAGTCGCGCGATAGTCTGCCACACGGGCTGGTCGGCGGGGATTTCCCGTTCGGCGGCGAGGAAGGAGGCATCCAGATTGGTGTCGCCCTCGCCGGCGAATTGTGTGGCGATGCGTTCGTGGAGCTCCTTGTAGTCCAGGCGGGTGGCGCCGTAGATGAATGCCATGCTGTCGGAGTAGCTTGCCTTCACGTGGCGGTCCAATAGCGCGGTGTAGTGCGCGGTGGTCTTCTGGGAGAGCTCCCGCAATCCGGCGAAGCCGGTGCCGGGCGCGCCCAGGAGCGCCTCCTCGGCCTCCTGGAGACGCTCCCGGAGGAGTTCTGCGTCACGGGGGAGTTCCAGGGACTGGAAACGGGCTTCCTTTCGCTCCACGCGGGCCTTGCTCTCCGCCAGGGCCAGGCGCCGGGGATGCAGCAGCACGCCGTAGGCCATTAGGAGCAGTGCCAGTGCGGCCAGGAAGGCCATCAGCAGCGTCCTGTGTGGGGCGGGCCAGTCTTTGCGGGTGGGGCGGAACATGGGGAGAGGAGGGAGAATCAGGGCAGTTCGGGGCTTTGGAGCGTGCCCATGGAGGGATGGATCTGCACGGGGCTCTCGCGGAAGGGCAGCTGGAGGAGGAAGAGCGCGTAGTCCTTCTTCAGAACATTCCGGTAGGTCTCCAGGAAGGTGCTCCAGGGAGTGAAATACTGTGCAACGAAGTCCTGGGAGAGGAAATCGGTGTAGTCGTCTACGTTTGTGAAGAGATCGGTGCGGTTCAGCTCGCCCTGGAATTCCTTGACGGCCTGGAAGCGTGCCTGTGTGGAGGCGGGGAGGATTCCGCCGGCGTACATTCGGGTGAGTAGTGGCATTGCGGTGACGGGCGTGGCCTGTGAGGGCAGGGCGGGCGGCGCCTCGGCGGGATCTTCCGTCTTGGTGACCCCATTGGCGGACTTCTCCATGCCCAGGGTCGGGAAGGGATTCCGGAGGGCAGTGCCATTCTCGCGGCGATTGCCGTGATTGGATGGGGAAGAAGAGGATGCCTTCGCTGCGTTGTTTTCGGCGAAGGAGAATTCGTCAGCCAGGTAGATGCACCATGTGGTGTCTCGTGGGATGGGCGAGGCCTGTTCCCAGGCGCGGATGGCCTCGGCGAATCGGTGTGTGCGCAGGGATGCCTCGGCCAGGGGGAGGAGTCGTTTCTGGAGCTCCTGTGCCTCCAGGCGGGCATCGTGGAGACGCGGCGCCATCTCCAGGCATTGATCCAGGAGATTCTCCTGGCGGGCCAGGCGCTCTTCTTCGATCTGGATGGTGGAGAGCTTGCTCAGGAAGCACCACGCCAGGAATGCCACGGTGAGGATGGCGGCCAGTGCCAAAAAGGGGAATTCGCGGAGCCGCTCCCGCTGCCAGGCGATGCGTTCGGGCAACAGTGCAATGGGGAGGGCTGCCCGTCCTGCGGCCTGTAGGGCGGCGCCCAGTGTCAGGACGGCGGAGGGGCACATTCCCTGGATGCAGGGGAGGTCGTCCCGGAGCGACGGCGCAAAGCGCTGTCGCGGCACTCCGAGGACCTCTGCGGGGATTCCCAGTGTGGAAGAGAGCGCATTGAGGAAGTCCTCACGGAGGGCGGCGCTCCCGGAAATCCAGAGTCGCTCCGGCACCGCCAGACGGGCCTCGCCACTCTGGGTCAGACGCCAATTCCGCAGCGCATTCTGCAATTGCTGCGCGAGTTGCGAGGGATCCACGGAGGGCGCGTCCAGGACGCCCAAATACTGCAGGACGCCCAGGCGCAAGATCAGCAGGGTGGCGGCGCCCTCGCCGCCATCCCAATCCAGGACCAGCTGGAGTCCCTCGGTCTGGAGTGCCTTGGGTTCCAGGAAGGCGAGGGCGTTATAGAGTGCCACGCCGTCGGGAGTCAGGGCGTCCAGGCGGATTTTTGCCCTCTGGCAGAGGGTCGCCCAGGGAGATAGGGCGTCCTCCCGCGCCACGACCACGAGGTGCGGGTTCTCCTGTCCCGGCATGGGGGGAAGGGGGCGGAAGTCGTAGAGGACCCCGGAATGGGCCTCGCCGGCCATCTGCCCAGTCTGGTAGGCCACGACCTCGGAGAGCTTCTCCTGGTTATGAATCGGCGGGAGGTCTGAGGAGACCGCGGTGGATAGCCGCTGGGGGAAGAGGCAGACGCAGCCATCGGGGGTGCCCCCACGGCGCGACAGCCACTCCTCCGCTGCTTCCCGACTCTCGTGCTCCCCACGAATGCCCTCCTGACGCCAGGAGACACGCCGGAACTCCTCTACACGCCAATAGTCACGACGACTCCCGGATAGCGCCAATAACGCGGCGCCCTGCT
>CAZMWS010000117.1:0-6383 GCA_964570085.1 uncultured Lentisphaeraceae bacterium
CATCCAGCTTCGCCAGAGAGAGATCGTAGGTCACCTTGCCCCCCTGCACACTCTCCACCAGATACTCCTGCTGGAATTCGCCATTGTTGGGATTGCCCTGCAGGGGAATCTGGAGAATGGGCGCGGGACCAAAGTGGACAGGCACCATGGCCTCCACCGCATAGCCCTCGCCCGTCACATCCAAGGAGGAGTGCTGTCCAAAATCGGGGAGCTTCCAGGACCGGCAGCAGTTGATGCGGATATCCTCGGCGGGAGGGCCATCCAGCCCCACGGTCTTCCAGGGGATGGTCATCTCACCCTGCCAGACGTAGGAGTCGTCGATCTTCATGGAGCGGGAGACATTGTAGGTCCAGGCGCCATTCCACGCGGTGTCCATGCCGCGGCCCTCGCAGTATCCGCCAGCGATATTTCCGGCAAAGCGATAGACGGTGTCGGTCTGGAGATAGATCTCTACGGATTCGCTGCCCCAGACCTCCGGCTCGCTTTCGGGAGTGCGAAGATTGCCCTCCACGAAGGGCTGGTGGGGCGGGAAATGAGTATCAAAAGCGACATATAGATTCTCCTGGTCGTAAGTAAGCCAGAAGTGGTGATCCGGGAGGCTGCCGGATTCCTGGGGATAATTTCCCTGGATCAGTCGGGGCACCGAGGCGGCGTGCTTCCAGGCATCCTCCGACAACAAGCCGTCATTCACCGGGACAGCCATGCCCGCAGACAGCGGCGGCACAGAGAGCCGCTGCGGATTGGTCTTCGACAGGGGCTGGAACTCCACGCCGGAAAATTTCGCCACCTCCTGGGGAGTCAAGGCGGTGTTGAAGACCTTCAGGGTCTCCAGACGGGTGTCGTCACACCAGGGATTGGTGCCGATCCAGTCGTCTGCATAGGGTCCAATATTGAGTTGCGTGAGCTGATCGACAGGGAGGGGCTGCTCGGTCTCCGCCAGGATCTTTCCGTCCAAGTAGAGCCGCAACCACTGTCCGTCCCAAGAGAAGCCCAGATCATACGGCCTGCCGGGTTCCAGCAGGTCCGTCATCTCCATGCGGAAGGTCTTGTCCTGATCGGAAAAGACGAAGGCCCAGCGCTTGTCGCCAAAGAAATAGTATCCCGCATAGAGCCGGGAGGCGGTGCGCAGGGTCACCAGGGTCCGCATGGTATTCCGGGGCTCGCGGGGCTCCTCAAAGCGCGCCCGGAACAAAATGGTGCCCTCGTTCTGCCCCAAGAGGGGCAGAGCGGGAAGCGAAAAGCCCTCCGCTCCAACCAATAAGGCACCATCCCGCACACGCCCCGCACCCGGGGTGTGCGCCACACTCGCCACTACCGCGCTCCTGTCTCGGGAAAAGTCCAGATCCAACGTCTGGACCGCCCGGAGACTCGTGAAAGACATCGTCAAAAACAGGAACGACAGCAGAGGCAGAAAGGCGTGGCGCATGGGTCCGAAGGCGGGGTCAAAAGTGCGAATGGTGCTAGATGGAGTGGATCGGAGAGCGACTGGAACGACTAGCGGTCGAAGTGGAAGGTGTAGGAGCCGTTGTAGGAGCCACTAACCCTCGGGAAGACCATCGCGTAGGGATTGCGCTGCTCGGTGTAGCTGTCGTACTTGTTGCCGCAATGGGTCACGATGGACTCCACGTGGGCATCGGGGAAGATGGTGTTCACCGCGCCATCGTGCATGCCAGTCACCTCACCCCAATAGCCATTGCTGCCGCCGGGGGGCAGATAGGACTCGAAGGCGAGGTAGTATCCACGGGTGGTCACGGCGCAGCAGGTGGCCTCGGTGATGAGAACCGCACGGCTGGGCTGCTTGATGGCGTCGACATAGAAGCCAAAACCAAACTTGCCATCACCAGCGGGGTTGTCCGCAAAACGGTTCATGCTGTAACGGGTCCACTGGAGAGCCGCCCAACGGCCACTGGCGGTACCATCCTCCAACCACTCCTTGGTGTGGTACTTCTGCATCTCCTGCTCCTCGTCCACCGTGCAACGGAAGGACAGGCCATTCAGGCTGCCAGCAGCATACTGAATCAACAGGCCAGGCCAGAAGGGATGATAGGTACCACCACCATCCCAAGTGGCAGTGTAGGTGACCTCAGAACCAGTACCCACGCACTTGCCATCAGATTCCTGCACGTACATCGCCCAGAACAACGCAATCTGCTTCATGTTGTTCACACAGCTGATGGTACGGGCCTTCGCACGAGCCTTGCTCAACGCGGGCAACAACATCGACGCCAAAATCGCAATGATCGCAATCACAACCAACAACTCAATGAGCGTGAAAGACCGATGAGTCCTCTTCATACTCGCTTCTCCTAAAAAAACAGGTTTGAACACAAGAAAAAAAACAAAACAAATACACAAAAACCAAAAACATCACGCAAAACACTCCAAATCAAGGACCTCCATGGAGAAAATCATCCCGGCTAAAACTGTTTAGCAGGGGAGGAAAAATTTTTCTTCCCCGGGGTGGGGAAGAAAAAAATTCCGAGATTGGGATTTTCGCGCTTACCCATATTATGGGAAGAATTTTTGGGAAAGGCAAGGACTACCGGCGACTTTTTTCGAAAATTTTGAGATTTTTTCTAGAATTGTTCTTTGAGTTCCTCGGGGGAGAGGATTTCTTGGAGGGGGAGCGTGACGAAGGGCCGCTCTTTCCAGCGGGGGTGTGGGAGAGTGAGTGTGTGGGTATTCCGGATTTCGTGATTGCAGGCGATGATATCGATATCGAGGGTCCTGCTGTGCCAGTGTGGGTGATCCTTTGGGCGTCCCAGGGCGACTTCCAGGGACTGTGTGATCTGTAGGAGTTCCTCGGGAGTTCCGTCCCACTCTCCCGCAACGGCCCAATTCCAGAAATCGGGCGCGTCCTCCTCGCATCCCACCGCCGGATTTCGGAGGGGGTTCGAGACCCGCGTTACCCGAAAGCCGGCGTTTGCCAGTCCCTGTAGCGCCGTATCAAAAGCGCGTGGGACATCTCCCAGATTTCCGCCGATGCTGAGAATGACCATGGTGCTAGGATGCGGAGGAGAATTGTGCGTGGAGGGCGGTCATGGCATCCCGGAGGGTCTCCCAGGGGAGATTCCAGAGATCCCGTGGATCGGGGGATGCCAGTGCCAGGATGGCGAAGACCAGGAGGAGGTTTCCCGCCAGAATGAATGCGAAGGAGGGAATCCTCCCCCAGTAGTCGAAATCGCTCTGTCCGATGCGGATTGCGTAGATGGTGAGGATCAGGTGGTATGCCCAGGCGGCGCCCAGGAGGAAAAGTGCATCGGGTCGCGCCCAGGCGGGGTAGTCCAGTGGCAGGAGGGAGCAAAATGCGACCAGTCCCCCCCAGAGCGCGGCATAGAAGGGGAAGACGTACGGCGCCAGGGAGACAAAGCCGCCGCCCCCCAGGACCTCCACGGAGCCCTTCCGCAAGCCCAGACGGATCTTTCCCGTGGGACAGCCCGTGAGCTTCGCCGCAAGCCAGTGGGTCAGCTCATGCCCCAGGATATAGATGGGGATCAGCCGCACTTTGGCAAAGAGCACAATCCCCGCTCCCACGCCAAACAGGATATCCCTCCCCCAGGGCTGTTGCCACAGAAAGCCCTTCGGCAGCCGAAACAGGCACGCGCCCATCCAGAGGGCCAGCGCCGCATAGAGGAGTGTGGCGAGAATCGCCAGATGCCAGGGGAGACCCTTCTCGTGGGGAGCCAGCCGCCGGGACTCCCTCTCCGCCAACTTTGCCGCATTTCGTGTGAGCATAAAAAGGTGGTGAGGTGGGGGCTCTCGGAGGAGATTTTCTAGCGATAGTTGAAGAGTTGCGCCAGGGTATAGGTCTCCCCGGTCAGGGCATTCACCGCCCGAAGGATCTTCTGGCGCACCTTGGGAGAGAGGTACCGACCGCGGCAGCCCTTGGCTACCATCTTGTGGGTCAGCTGTTCCGTGGAGGCCGCCACCACCTGGTGGTTGGTCAGCCCCTTCGCCGCCAGCAAATCCGCCAGCGGCTGGGGGCCGTAGTCCCTCTGCATCAAGGGCTCGGAGAGCAATTCGTTATCGGAGTCGATTCCAGTCATTTGTGCCGTATTTCGTGGTCACAAGGTTTTCAATCTGGTCGAGGAATTCCCGGCCGGGCTCCGTCGGAGTCGTGGAAATCTCCATCTCCTCCCGGAGTCCCAAAAGCAACGCCTGGGTGATGCGCTCGCGCTCCACCGGAAGCGGTCCGCCAAAATGCAGGCTCGCCTGGTGCAAGAGCCCGTCCGCGGTCCGGCGCTGGGCGCATCCCGCAATCTTCCGGCCCTCCAGCAACAGGTCGTAGCGGGTGGGATTGGTAAAGCAGACCATCCGCGCACGATCCACGCTGTGGGGGATCTCCTGGGCAGAGAGCTCCGCCGGAAAGCCCAAGGAACACACCGCACGCTTCAACGCGCGGTTCAGGCAGTTGTAGCTCTTGATGCGGTCCAGTCCCGTGAGCCAGTGTCCCATGGGAAAGCTGACGGAGAAGGTGTAGTCGTAGTCGTGATAGACCACGCCGCCCCCCGTGGGCCGCCGCACCGCAGAATAGCCCGCCGGCGCGGCATCCAAGGTCTGGACATAGCCGATGGAGACCGCCGGACGATCCCAGGAGTAACACCGCAACAACGGCACGCCACGACCCGGGGAGTCCTTCAACAACGCCTCGTCCGCCGCCATGTTCCAGGCAGGCGAATGGGCGCCGTCACGCCAAAAAAGCCACTCCTCCGACATCCGACAACCCGCCCTGCCCTAGAAGAGGAACCGAGAGGATCCCAGGCGATGCTTGACCTCCTCCAACACCGCGGTCTCTTCCGCAAGGCTCGCGGCCTCGAAGGTGGCCGAAAAACGCACGAAGGCGCCGCAGTCGTCCCAGGGCACGGTGGAGATGAGCTTCGTGGTGATGAGCCACTGGCTGAATTCCTCGGCATTGGCGAAGGTGGTGCCGTCGCTGGTGCCCTTGGGGATGCCCACGTAGAGGTAGAAGGATCCCTGGGGGACCTCCGCCTGGAAGCCCAGCTCCCGGAGGGTACCCGTGAGCGCCGTAAGACGACGGAGATACTTCTCGTTGATCTTCGGAGTGATCTCCGACTGCGCCTTCAAGGCCTCCGCAGCCGCTTTCTGAATCGCCAAGAACTGACCGGAATCCGCGTTGTCCTTCACAGTAGCGAAGGCCTTCACCGCCTCCGCATTGCCACAGACCCAGCCCAGACGCCAGCCCGTCATGTTGAAGCCCTTGGACATGGAGTGCAATTCCACCGCCACATCCTTGGCGCCCGGACGAGAGAAGATGCTCAAGGGCTTTCCACGGAAGTTCAAGGGCGCATAGGCGGCATCCACCACCAGCAGCGCATGGATCTCTTTCGCAAAGGCGATGGCCTCGTCGTAGAATTCGGGAGTGGCCACCGCGCCCGTGGGGTTATTGGGATAGTTCAGGTAGATCAGCTTCGCCGCCTTCCGGTCCTCCGCAGAGACCGCGGAGAAGTCCGGCAGGAACCCCCGCTCCCGAGTGAGCGGCATCTTCACCACACGGCCGCCCAAATAGGTGGTCCAGGTGCCCATGACACCATAGCCCGGAGTGGTCATCAACGACACATCACCGGGATTGATGAAACACACCGGCAACAGACTCAACGCGGATTTGCTGCCCATGGAGTGGTTGATCTCCGTCACCGGATCCAAATCCACACCATACAAGTCCTTCATGTACTGCGAGACCGCCTGCTTGAACTCCAGGCAGCCGTTGTCCGCATAGAAACGATTCTCCTTCTTCGCGGCTTCCCGGGACAACGCCTCCACCACCATCGGGAACGCCATGTCGTCCGGCTCCCCAACACCCATGTCTATCAACAACACACCCGGATTCGCCGCCACCGCCGCACGCTTCGCACGCTTGATCTTCTCAAATTTGTAGATCACCGTGGATTTGCCAAACTGAACGCCACCTATGCGCTCCGCAAAAAGAGAAGGAAGAAAAGACATGGTGCAAAAAAAGGAGGAAGGAGGAAGGAAGAAGGAGGAAGTTAGGTCAGGGTTTCGCAAACGGCGAAACCCCGCGCCGGAATCTACCGGCGCGTACATTGATGGCGCCTTACGGCGCAGCGAGAAGGGAGAAAGTGGTAGGGAGTAGGTTTATGCGGTCGCTGCGCGGCTCTTCCGCCGCTCAGCCGGCGGTACCAGTACCGCGGCATAGTGCCGCGGAATTCCCGCGGAGCGCCCTTACAACTAATCACTAGCCACTAATTACTAAGTACTTACGGCGCTTTTGCGCCGTAGGGGGCACGGGGGGCGCATGCCCCGACCTCCTTTGGTTGGACTCCGGCTAGGGAAGCGAGCCATTGCGGGAAGGCCAGTCTCGGAGCCCAAAAACGCACCGTACCGCCGATCTTCGGCGGAAGAGC
>CAZMWS010000118.1:0-6383 GCA_964570085.1 uncultured Lentisphaeraceae bacterium
GTTGTGCTTCAACGACAAGAAGCGCTCCAAGGGCGATCTGGTCCATGTCTCCATTCGCCCCGAGAAGTTCTCGATTTCCCTGGACCGTCCCCGCACGCGTCCCAAGCAGAATGTGTTGCCCGCCACGGTGGAGGACATCGTCTACCAGGGCGACCACACCCGCTACTGGGTCAGCATCGCTCCCGATTGGCGCGTGGCCGTGACCCGCCAGCACAACCGCTTCATGCTGGATGAGCGTCCCATCACCTGGGGCGACAAGGTCTTCATTTCCTGGCAGTCCGACGACGGCTTCATGCTGGAGCAGTATAGCGAGAAGGACGAGGATCTGTTGCAGATGCCCCCGCAGACTCCCGGCGAAGAGGAGCCCGGAGTCCAGGAGGCGGAGAGCGAGGCCGCCCGTCAGGAGGAGGCCCGCGAGGAGTCCTCCCAGGAGGCGAAGCCATGACTCCCCGGGAGATGCGCCGGCGGGCCCTGGGAGAGCTCGCCGTGACCGCGCCGTCGCTATTGTGGATGGCGGTCTTTTTTCTGCTCCCCACACTCATCATCTTCGCGATCTCCTTCCGCAGCCGCGGGGAGTTCGGCGGAATTGGTGACGAGTGGACTCTGGAGACCATCCGCTCCCTCAGCTATCCCAACTACCCCTCCATCATCTGGCGCACAATCTGGATGAGCGCGGCGTGCACGGTGCTCACCCTCGCGATCTCGGTGCCGGTGGCATACTACATCGCGCGGGTTTCGCCGCGGGTCCGCGACCTGGTGCTGCTATTGACCATCATTCCCTTCTGGACCAACTTCCTGATCCGAATCTTCGCCTGGAAGTCGGTACTCCATCCCGATGGCTTCCTGAAGCACTTCCTGGTATGGTGCCATGTCGTCTCGCCCGACGCCATGCTCCTCTATCGCCCGGAGGCCGTCCTGCTGGTCATGGTCTACACGGAGCTCCCCTTCGCGATCCTGCCGCTCTACGCGGCCGCCGAGAAATTCGATTTTTCGCTCTTCGAGGCCGCCATGGACCTGGGCGCCACGCGGCTGACCGCCTTCTGCCGGATCTTCGTGCCCGGCATCGCCGACGGACTCCTCTCCGCATGCCTGATGGTCCTGATTCCCAGCATCGGTTCCTATGTGATTCCCCAGATGGTGGGTGGAAAGGATTCCATGATGATCGGAAATGTCATTGGACAGCTGGCGCTGGAGAGCCGGAACATCCCCGCTGCCGCCGCGCTCTCCGCGGTATTGACGCTGGTGATGTTCCTGCCGCTGCTCTACTTCCTCAAGGGCAAGAAACAGCCGGACGGCACCGCGCGTCCCGCAACGGAGGTGGTCTAGCATGCGCAGAAGCCATTTTCCCGGATTTTTGACCTGGATGGTGCTGCTTTTCTTCTACGTGCCCATCCTGCTATTGGTCATCAATTCCTTCAATGCCAACCGGCAGGGCACCACGTGGATGGGATTCACGCTGCGCTGGTACCAGGAGCTCTTCTCCTTCAAGGGACGCGACATCTGGCGGGCCCTCACCAATACCCTCATTGTCGCGACCATCTCCACCGCCATCTCCACCTTCCTGGGGACCTGCGCGGCCTTCGCGCTCCACAAGTACAAGAGCCGCCTGCAGGACTTCCACTACTGCCTCATCTACACGCCGCTGGTGGTCCCCGAGATCCTCATCGGCATCAGCCTGCTGATCTTCTTCATTGCGGTGAAGGTGCAGTTGGGCCTGGGGACCATCGTGCTGGCCCACGTGACCTTCTGTACCAGCTACGTGGCCATGGCGGTCCTCTCGCGGCTCCAGGACTTCGACATGACCATCCTGGAGGCCGCCCGGGATCTGGGCGCCAACCGCTGGCAGTCCACCTGGAAGGTCCTGGTGCCCATCATCCTGCCCGGCATCTTTGCCGGCGGGCTATTGGCATTCACCCTCTCCATCGATGACTTCGTCATCACCTTCTTCGTCAATGGCCCCGGAACCACTACGCTGCCCATCCAGATCCAGGGAATGATCAAGCGGGGATCCATGACCATGATCAACGCACTCTCCACGCTGTTGTTGGCAATCACCTTCCTGGTCATTCTGGGATGCCAGATGATCCTGAAGCGGAGCCAGAAGAACGCGGGGTAGAGCTGCGCGCGCAAACGGCATTTCTTCATTCGAGACAAGACGCGGCGCACGGCTGCCGAAGGGCGGGATGGGGCGTCGAGTAACAGCCACGGAGGATATTCGAATATGTCCAAGAAAGACGACTTCAATGAGTTCCAGAAACGGGACACGCTCTCTCTCTTTGGAGACGAGACCCGCAGCCGTTGCACGGTAGCGGAAGCGAAGGCCTTTGACAAGGCGCAGGCGGCCGGCCGGCGTCGGCTGATGCTCTGCATTGTGATTCCGCTCTTGGTGGTGGTGGCCATCGGCTGTTTCTTCGTGGTGCGTTCCATGCGTGCGGCGGCGGAGGCGGAGCGTCTGGAGGCGGAGCACCAGGAGGCGGAGGCCGCCAAGAATCAGGTGACGGTGGTGGGATTGGATTCCGCGCGCATGAAGATCGCGATCCAGGGCGCCTCGGAGGAGGTGCTGCCTCCCCAGCATTTCTATGTGGCGAACGCCGCGTTGTGGCAGAAGCCCAGCGAGGTGCAGTTGACGGTCTCCTACAATGCCACGCCCGGAAAGATTCTCCCCTTCGCGTTAACCATCAACGGCAAGGAGTCCCTGGAGTACAAGGCGGAGGATGGCACGGTTACGGTTGTGGAGCTGAAGGACCGTTCGGTGGATGCGGATTTGTTGGCGAAGGCGGTTTCGCAGGAGTGGAATTCGCTCTATCCCGAGGCGCAGCATCCCATGGCGGTCACCATTCCCCAGCCCAAGAAGGACAAGTTCCAGCTGGAGGAAGAGCGGAACCGCGAGAAATTCAACAACATCCCCTCGCTTTCGGATCCCCGCATGGTGAATCCCACCAGAGGATAGCGCACTCTTTTCTAGGAGAAACGGAAGATGTCCATCCATACCTACACTCACCAGCAGATTTCCCAGATTCTCGAGACCACCGCACCCATGCTCATGCTGGATCTGGCGGAGCTTGACGACGACAGCGATGTGGCGCTGGGCCGCAAGGCGGTCTCCATGGGCGAGGCGGTCTTCCAGGGACACTTCCCTGGACAGCCCATCCTTCCCGGAGTCCTGCAGGTCTCCGCAATGGTCCAGCTGGCGCGGCTCCTCTTCCAGGAGACCATCCCCGCCATGGGCGGCACGCAGATTGTGCTGCGGGAGGTCCGGCGATTGAAATTCCGCAAGCCGGTGATGCCCGGTGACATCCTGCAGGTGCAGGCGCAGTTGCTGGAGCGTCGTGTGGATGGCGAGGCGGAGTTCCAGGTGAGCTGCTCCACCGCAGCGGGACTCGCGTCCGCAGGGACCCTGCTGCTGGCGCGCGTGAATACCGCCGACTACGAGCATCCCCGCTGCATCAAGGAGCGCCCCGCCAGCCCCTTCGCCGATGCGCTGGCAAATGGCGTGGTAACGGATGTGGCCGGCCTCATGAAGATCCTTCCTCATCGTCCGCCCTTCCTGCTCTTGGACAAGGCAGTGGACATCGGCGAGGGCGACCGCGAGAAGATCTACGGCTGCAAGAACCTGAGCTCTTGCGACACCATGGTCCTGGGCGCCCCCAAGGGCATCTATCCCTTCCCCCTCATGCTGGAGGCCGCCGCGCAGCTGGGATGCGCACACATCCTCTCCCAGCCCGGAAATGCCGGAAAGCTGGGGATCTTCCTGGGCATCGACAGCGCGCACTTCTATCAGCACGCCAAGGCGGGCGACCAGCTGGTGATTGCCGGACACTGCGATGTGGGCGGACGCGCCGGGGTCGCCGCCGGCGAGATCTGGGTTGACGATCAGAAGATCGCCGACTGCGCCATGAAATTCATTCTGATGGACTCCCTGAAGTGACCGATCCCGTCTCCGAAAAAAACGCCGCAAAGGCCTCCGAAGCCCCCTCTTCTTCTTCTGCGGCTCAGCGGCTCCAGGACATCCCGGAGTTCTGGGCGCTATGGCTTGGCGTGGGCCTGGGGCTGATTTGTCTCTTCACGGTGCTCTTCTGCAGCGCCTTCAATCCTGCTCTAGGGAAGGTGTTGCTGAAGGTAGTGACCTCCCATTTTGTTTTGGGAGCCCCCATGGGCGCAGTGGAGGGCGCCAAGCATGTGAAGTGCCTGAGTTTCCTGCAGAATGTGGTCTTCAATAGCGCCCTGACCGCCTGCATCATCTGCCTCTTCAATGCGGTCTTCGGGCTCTCCTGCCGGAAGGTCTTCCATCTGCCCTTCCTGCAAAAGCGCTTCCATAGCATCCAGAGCGACGCCAAGCGCCAGAAGAAGGCGTGGGCGCGCTTCGGAGTCCCCGGAATCTTCGTCTTCGTCTTCATTCCGATTCCCATGACGGGACCCGTGGTGGGATCCCTCCTGGCGCGCTTTGTGGGGCTCCGTCTCTGGGGGAGTGTGGCCACCGTGGTCACCGCATCCATTGCCTCCATCGCCGCATGGGGATATGCCGCGGACCGCATTCAGCAGTATCTGGGAAGCCGGGTGCTACAGGTCTTTCTCTGGACGCTGATCCTCCTGACGCTGGGAATCGCCGCGCTGGCGAAGCTCCGGCACTTCGTGCTGTGGCTCCGTGGACAGAAGGCGGAAACTACTCAGGAGTCCGAGGAGAATCCCTCCATGGAGTTTCCGGAGTTCGCGGAGGGCGAGGGCAACACGGGCTCTTCGTCCGAGAAGGGGGAGGAGTCCCGGTGAACCGCAAGGACAGTCGCCGGATGCGTCGCAGTCTCCTGGGGGGGATTTTCGCGTTGCTCTTGGCGCTGTCGTTGATGCTATTGTGTGGTTGTGGCGGCGGGGAGGAGGAGTCCGCTGCGGAGGGCGTGTCTTCCCAGGGGGCGGATGGTCTCTCCCGGAAGACGATGCAGTGCCGCTCTTCGGCAGACGGCATGGCACTGCGCATTTCCCTCTATTGTCCCGAGGGCTATGACAACGCGCACTCGCGTCCGCTGATCCTGGTGCTTCCCGGCACGCCCTTCCCGCAGACGCCGCCCATGGGACACGCGCTGGTGGCGCGGCTGGAATCCGCTCGCCCCGCAGAATGCCCGCAGTGGCTCCTGCAGCAGGATTTCCAGGATGCGGAGGGCTTTCTCCGGGAAAATTTGCCTGTGGAGCAGGAGCAGGTCTATGTGGCGGGACGCGGTCGCTCCGGCTTGGAGTTCGCGTGTCGCGAGGCGCTCTCGCTGGCCGGCGCATTCCTGGTTTTTCAGTCGGAGGACGACTTCCCCCTGAAGGGCATTCCGCTGCGCAATCTCCGGAATCTCTCGTTGTGGCTGGATCTCTCCCGCTGTCCGCAACCCCCGCCTGCCGCCCTGGAACTCAAGGAGCGCATGGAGGAATTCGCTGCTAATGCCAACGCGCGCTTCCGCTGTCCCACCTCCCTGCTGGGACTCCCCCAGGAGGAGGAGGTCCTTCTTTCCGCCTTTTCGTGGCTCTCGTCCCAGAACTCCCTCCGGGATGACATCGTCTGGGAATGCCCTCCCGGAGAGGCCTTCCCCGATGCCTGGATTCGCGGCGAGACCCGGCAGAATCCCGCATTCCCCGCCACCCTCCAGGCATCCCGGGAACTGGATTCCCGGGGATGGGCCGCCATTCGCGTGGGCGTCGGAAATCTCCGCGCTTTCGCTCTCCAGACCGACGACGAGGCATTCCCGCAGGGACGCCCCATCCGTCTGGAAATCCAAAACCAGACGCTCTTCCTCTCCTCCCATCGCGGATGGCTCCGCATTGCACGGGAGCCCTCCAGCGGCAAATGGACCGCCGAATCCCACAATCCCGAAGAGCGCCTGGGAGAGACCGCGCCGCCCGGCGGATTCTGGAATCTCTTCCGTCGTCCCGTGGTGGTGGTGACGGGCACTCTCCGGGATGGACGGGATGCCCTCTGGCATCAGGCGGCGGAACGACTTTCCCAGGAATGGGAGAAGCGCACGGGGAAGCCGCTGCTGGTCCGCAAGGACACGCAGGTCTCTGCCTCCGATCTGGAAGGCAGGAATGTGCTTCTTTTGGGATCCCCCGCGGAAAATCGTCTGACGGAGGAGCTGCTCTCCGATGACCCCTCCTTCCTGCGACGACTCTTCCAGGTGCTGCCTCCAGAAGAGCGCACGAACGAACAGCTCTGCGCACTCACGCTTTCTCCTGCAGATAAATTCGGTTCCGGGACCCTCGCACTGGTGGCGGTGGCAAACGACAGCGAGGAGGCCGTCAATGCCGTGGTGGAGCATATTCTGAAGGACTCCCCTGGAGACTATCTTCTCGCGACTCCCACTCTCCAGAAAAACGGCTTCTACCGCGACTGGATGATTCAATAAGTATTT
>CAZMWS010000119.1:0-6371 GCA_964570085.1 uncultured Lentisphaeraceae bacterium
CTCGTCCATGATGTAGATCTTGAAGGGGCTCTTCACGGGCGGGAATGCCATCTGCTCGCGGATGGGCTGGATATGCTCCACCTTGTTGTGGCTGGCGGCATCGATTTCGATGACATCCAGGGAGGAACCCTCGGCGATTTCGCGGCAGGATTCGCACTGGCAGCAGGGCTCGCCGTCCACGCGGTGTTGGCAATTGAGGGCCTTCGCGAAGATACGGGCGGAGGTGGTTTTTCCGATGCCTCGCGAGCCCACGAAGAGATATGCGTGTCCGGTTCGTCCGGTATTGAGGGCGTTTTTCAGGGTGCGTGCGATGTGTTCTTGTCCCACGACCTCCGCAAAGGTCTGGGGACGCCACTTCCTGGCCAATACTTGATACGACATCTGACCTCCGCCCGCGCGCTAGCTAGGGATTCCGAATATAGGGACGATACAAAAAAAGTCATGCCGCGTATTCCGGAGTTGCTGGCACCCAAGCTGCATGCTTAGGGCTGCTTGGTTCCCCATCTGACCCGGTTCACAAACACCTTGCCGCACAGGTTCCGAAATACGCGACATGACGGCGCTTAATATAAGGCCTCCCACTGCGTTTTGCAGTCAGGCGGCTCCTAGAAATAGAAAAATCCCCCGGCGTTTTCGTCGGGGGACTTGTGGGGCGGGCGTTTATCCGCGCTTCAGGAGTTCCATGAACTCGTTTCGGGTGGCCTGGGAGCGTCGGAAGGATCCCAGGACTGCGCTGGTGACCATGAGGGAGTTTTGTTTTTGGACGCCGCGCATCATCATGCAGAGGTGGTGGCATTCCATGACCACTCCCACGCCCTCGGCGTCGATCTTTTCCCGGACATAGGAGGCGATTTGCTGGGTGAGTCGTTCCTGGAGCTGGAGCCGCCGCGCAAAGCAGTCCACGATGCGCGCCAGCTTGGAGACCCCGTAGACCTTTCCGCGGGGGATGTATCCGATATGGCACTTTCCGTAGAAGGGGAGCAGGTGGTGTTCGCAGAGGGAGTATACCTCGATGTCCTTGACCACCACCATGTGGTTGCACTCCTCGCTGAAGATGGCGTCCCCCACGATGTCGTCCGGATTCTGGGCATATCCGCCCAGCAGGAACTGGTAGGACTTCTCCACGCGGTCCGGCGTCTTCACCAGCCCCTCGCGGGTGGGATCCTCGCCGCAAAGGCGGAGGATCTCCCGGACGTGGTCGGCGATTGTGAGGGCGCGGGATGCGTTTTCGGAGTCAGGCATGGGACGGTGTGTCGTGAGGGAGGAGGGAATCGTGAGGAGAGTGCGGTGCGGTGTGTGCGGGTGCTGATTTATTCGAAGCGTCCGCAGCAGGCCTTGTATTTCTTTCCGGAGCCGCAGGGGCAGGGATCATTGCGTCCCACCTTGGGCTGCTGCCGGTGGATGGTGGTGGGCTGGTGCTGCTTGCGGGCGCCGCCTTCATTGCCTCCCTCGAATTGTCCCAGCGACTGGTGGAGGGTCTGGATATTTCCGGCGGGGCGTCGGGGTGCGACGGGGGGCAGGGCGTTCTTCTTCTTGGGGGCGTCCAGGGACTCCTCGCCGTCCTCTCCATCCTGGTTCTGCTTGCCGTTGGCGGGCTGCTGCCGGATCACCATGCGGTAGCGGAAGATGTTCATGGAGACGGAGTCCTTGATGGTATTGAGCAGGTTGGAGTAGAGGTTATAGGCCTCCTGCTTGTATTCCACCAGGGGATCCCGCTGGCCGTAGGAGCGCAGCTGGACGCTCTGGCGCAGGTCATCCATGTCGTAGAGGTGTGCCTGGTAGAGGTTGTCCAGGGCATCGAGCATGATGAAGCGCTCCAGCCAGCGGCTGGCCTCGGGGCCCTCTACCTTTTCCTTGAGGGAGTAGACCTGGTCGATGCCGTCCATGATGGCCTGGATGAGGGTCTCGGCGTCCTTCTGGTTTTCGGGCTTGGTGAAGGTCTCGGGGGGGAAGGAGAAGGGGATGGTGCGTCCCAGCCACTCCTGGAGTTCGGTGGTATCCAGGTCGGTATTGCGGGAGCGCGCGGCAAAGGCGGCGTCGACGCGTTCGCCGACGGCGGTGCGGATGAAGTCCATGAGGAGCTTCCGGGAGTCCTCGGTGGTGAGGATTTCGTGTCGCAGGCCGTAGATGGCGGCGCGCTGCTTGTTCATCACGTCGTCGTATTCCAGAGTGCGCTTGCGGATGCTGAAGTGCTGCTGTTCCACGCGGCGCTGTGCCTTTTCCACGGCTCGGGTGAGCATGCCGTGGGAGAGCTCCTGGCCGTCTTCCAGGCCCAGGCGACCCATGATGGCGGCGAGGCGGTCGGATGCGAAGAGTCGCATCAGGTTATCTTCCAGGGAGATATAGAATCTGCTGGAACCGGGGTCGCCCTGTCGGGAGCAGCGTCCGCGCAGCTGGAGGTCGATGCGTCGGGCGTCGTGTCGTTCGGAGCCGATGACATGGAGTCCGCCGAGCTCCTTGACGCCAGGTCCCAGCTTGATGTCGGTGCCTCGGCCGGCCATGTTGGTGGCGATGGTGACTGCGCCGCGCTGTCCGGCGCGGGCCACGATCTCGGCCTCGCTCTGGTTGTGCTTGGCATTCAGGACATTGTGGATGATCTTCTCGCGGGTGAGCAGTCGGCTGAGCAGCTCGGAGACCTCCACGGAGATGGTGCCCACCAGCACGGGCTGCCCCTTCAGGTTGCACTCCTTGATCTCCTCGATGATGGCGCGGTACTTTTCGCGCTGGGTCTTGTAGATCCGGTCATCGTAGTCGATGCGCTGGCAGGGGCGGTTGGTGGGGATGGTGACCACATCCAGATTGTAGATGGACTTGAATTCGGTGGCCTCGGTGGCGGCGGTACCGGTCATGCCACCCAGCTTTTCGTACATTCGGAAGTAGTTCTGGATGGTGATGGAGGCGAGGGTCTGGGTCTCGCGCTCGATCTTCACGTTTTCCTTGGCCTCCAGCGCCTGGTGCAGGCCCTCGGAGAAGCGTCGGCCGGGCTGGGGGCGTCCGGTGAATTCGTCAACGATGATGACCTTGTTGTCCTGGACGACATACTGGACGTCCTTTTCGAAGAGGCAGTATGCGCGGAGGAGCTGGGAGATATTGTGGAGCAGCTCGGCCTTGGTGTCGTATTCCACCTGGACGGCCTTGCGGCGTTCCAGCTTTTCCTCGGGGGAGAGGGTGTTGTCGCCATCCAGTTCGCTGAAGATGGTGGGGAGATCGGGGATGACGAATGCCTGGGGATCGGAGGGCATGAGTTCCCGGCGCCCCTTCTCGGAGAGCTCGGACTCGCCGCCCTTTTCGTCCACGGAGAAGTAGAGCTCCTGCTTGATGTCCTGGAGCAGCCCGCGGTTCACGTCGGAGTGCCACTCCGCATCCACCTTCTCCAGGCCCTTGCGGACGCCGGGATCCTCCATGAAACGGCGCAGGAGCTTGTGGCGGGGCATGGCCATCTGGACCTTCGCCAGCAGGTGGTATGCGTCGTCCTTGTCCTGTGCGGTGGCGTCGGGCTTGTCGAGGAGGGTCTTGGCGTCCTGGAGGAGTCCGGCGACCAGGCGATATTGCTTGGCGTAGAGGGATTCCACCATGGGCTTCACCTTGTCGTACATGTGGGTGGAGACCTTGGCGGGTCCGGCGATGATCAGCGGGGTACGCGCCTCGTCGATGAGGATGGAGTCGATTTCGTCAACGATGGCGTAGTAGTAGTCGCGCTGGACCAGCTCCTCCTTCGAGTGCGCCATGCCCATGTCGCGCAGGTAGTCGAAGCCGAATTCGGAGTTCGTGCCGTAGGTGATGTCGCAGGCGTATTGCTCGCGGCGGACTTGCGGGGACTGGTTGTTCTGGATGCATCCCACGGTGAGGCCCAGCCAGCGCAGGACATGTCCCATCCACTCGGAGTCACGGCGCGCCAGGTAGTCGTTGACGGTGACCAGCTGGACATTTTTGCCGGTGAGGGCGTTAAGGTAGAGGGGCATGGTGGCCACCAGGGTCTTTCCTTCGCCGGTGGCCATCTCCGCGATCTTGGACTGGTTCAGGACGATGCCGCCCATGATCTGGACATCGAAGGGGACCATGTCCCACTCCAGACGATGTCCGGTGACCTCCACGAAATGCTCCTCTTCCTTGGTGGATTCCTTCAGACGCCGGCAGGCGTCCTTCACCACGGCGTAGGCCTCGCACATGATCTGGTCGACAGTCTCGCCATTCTTCAGGCGTTCCTTGAATTCCGGCGTCTTGGCGCGCAGCTCGTCGTCGGAGAGGGACCGATATTGCTCTGCCAGCTGGTTCACCTTCTGGACGAGGGGCCAGAGCTTGTTGACCACGCGCTTGTTGCGGCTGCTGAAGAGCTTTTTGATAATCCAGTCGAGAAGCATCGTTCTAGGGGACAGTGGGGGCTGGGGATCTGGGAGGCGGTCCTCCGGAGGGATTGTGCGGCGCACGGGTGCGCGGCGCGGTGTGTGTCTCCGGGGGAGTGTTTGGGGAAAGGCGGTTTATTTGGAACCGGGGTGTTCCAGGGGCTTGCCCTGCGCGCAGATGGGGCATTCGGCGGGGTTGAAGGTGCGCAGGGAGAGCTTGATGAGGCTATGGAAGGGGATGCCGAAGTCCACGTCGCCGTGGCTTCGGTCCACCATGACGGTGACGCCCACGGGGATGGCGCCGAAGGAGCGCGCCAGGTCGATGGTCTGCTGGACGCGCCCGCCCTTGGTGACCACGTCTTCCGCGATGAGGACACGCTCGCCGGGCTTCAGGGTGAAGCCGCGGCGGAGGATCAGGTTCGACTGGTCGTCCTTTTCGGCGAAGATCGCGCGGGTCTGGAGGGCCTTTGCCACCTCCTGTCCGACCACGATGCCGCCGATGGCGGGAGAGAGGACCACGTCGATGTTTTCGCCAGCCCAGGGCTTTGCCATTTCCGCGCAGAGCTTGCTGGCGATATCGGCGTATTGCAGGAGGAGCGCGGCCTGGAAATACTGGTCGCTGTGGAGTCCGCTACGCAGGAGGAAGTGTCCGTTGAGCAGAGCGCCGGTGTCGGACATGTACTTCAGGATTTCGGTTTCGTTCATGATGGGATTCCTTTTGTAGGAGTAGTGAGAGATTTGTGGAGAGGGCGGGATGTCCTCTCTTCGGAGAGGCGTGGGAGGCGTGCGCGTGCGGCGGTCGTGCGCGTACGCGCGTATGTCTTTTAGGAAAGGGGTGTGTTATCGTGCCTTCTGGGGTTTTACGGCATTTCGGAGTTGGTCGATGCCGTCGCAGATGGCCACGGCCAGGCTATCCTGGTAGTCGGCGCGCTGGAGCTTCGCGCGCTCTTTTTCGTTGGAGAGGTATCCGATTTCCACCAGCATGGCGGGTGCGGGGGTATCGATGATGACCTTGAATTGCTTGCGTCGCAGTCCGCGGTCCTCGGCGCCGGTGGCCTTGAGAAGCGCCCGCTGGGTGAAGAATCCCCAGAGTGCGCTGGTGCGCTGGAAGGGCGTGGCCTTTCCCTGCTTGCCGATGTTTGTGGTGCCCACGGAGGGGACGCCAGGGGGATTGGCTACGTAGACCTCGATGCCATTGCCGTCAGGGCTCTCCATGGCATTGGTGTGGATGGAGAGGAAGAGATCCGCCTTCTTGGATTCGGCGAAGGAGCAGCGCTGGTCCAGCGTGAGGGTCGTGTCGCCGTTGCGGGTCATGCTGACCTTGTAGCCGCGCTTGCGGAGGATGGAGGCCACTTTCCGCGCCATGAGGAGATTCAGGTCCTTCTCCAGGAATTTTCCGCGGGCGGCGCCCTGGTCCTTGCCGCCGTGTCCGGCATCCACCACGATGTGCTGGATGGTTCGGCGGGGCAGTTTCGCAGTCTGGAGGAGCGGTTCCAGCAGTTCCGTGAAATCGGTCTTTTCCAGGTAGAAGCGGCCGTGGTTGACGATGACGGGGAAGCTGAGGCTTGCCTGGATGCCAGCGATCTGGCAGAAGGGCTGTCGTTCGGTGAAGACCAGGGTCTCGCTTCGCGGCGTCGTGAGGGTCAGCAGGAAGTCCTTTTCGCTCTTCTTCGTGGCGCTCTTGAAGCCGTATCGCGCCGCCAGATCCAGCAGATCCACGTAGGTCCGCTTCAGGTGCGTGATCTCCCGGAGTGCCTTCTTGGGCTGGGGGACCGGCCAGCCCGCGGCGGTGGTGGCCGGCGCCTTGGGGACCGCGGGCATGGGTCGGCTGGCCGCGGGGCGCGCGGGCTTCGCCGGAGTGGCGGGCTTCGCGGGCCGGGAGGTCAAGAGCGGCTTTTTGCGTGCGGATGCCTTTTCGGCGGCGCGCAGGGTCCCTGCCGCCGCCAGCAGGAGCATGGCGGCGGTCAGGATGGCCACGATGGCGGCGAGTCGGTTCATGCGGGGAAGGGGAGTTCGGGAGTGCCCTTT
>CAZMWS010000120.1:0-6359 GCA_964570085.1 uncultured Lentisphaeraceae bacterium
GGCGGCGTCGCTGGCGTTGCGGGGGCAGCGTGTGGGCTTGTTGGACATAGACTTCCACGGTCCCAGTATTCCGAAGATGCTTGGATTGGAGGGCGCGCAGCTGTATTCCGAGGGTGAGAAGTTGGTGCCTGTGGAGATGGGCGGTCTTTCGCTGAAGGTCATGTCCATTGGCTTCCTGCTGTCGCAGACGGACCAGGCGGTGATTTGGCGTGGTGCCATGAAGCACGGCATCATCAAGCAGCTGTTGGGCGATGTCTTGTGGGGCGATTTGGATGCGCTGGTGATTGACACTCCGCCTGGCACGGGTGACGAACCGTTGTCGGCGTGCCAACTACTGCCCAATGCGGACGGGGCGATCCTGGTGACCACTCCCCAGCAGGTCTCTGCCACCGATGTGAGCAAATCCGTGAATTTCCTCTCGCAGCTCTCCTTCCCCGTGCTGGGCATTGTGGAGAACATGAGCGGCTTTGCCTGTCCGCATTGCGGCGAGGTCACCGAGATCTTCTCCCATGGCGGCGGCGAGAAGCTAGCCGAGACCTACAAGGTGCCCTTCCTGGGGCGTCTTCCCCTGGATCCCAAGATCTGCGCGGGCGGAGACGAGGGCGTGCCCTTCGTGGAACGCTACGCCGACTCCGCCACGGCGAAGGCCTTCGAGGAGATCGTGGATCGGCTCCAGAAGTAGAATCCCCTTTCTTTAAACAAGAGTAAAAGAACACACAGCCGCTGGTCGTCCCTTTCTGATCCTTTCTCCCTGACGGCCGGCAGACGCTAACACAAGAATTCCCGGATTTTCCCAGGAGGCCCCCGTGGGCTTTCCAGGGCGATTCGTGGAATCGGAACAAAGGAAATTCTCGCAACATGTCTTTGGAATACCCCAACAACTATCTCTACAACACCCACCACGTTTGGGCAAAGTTGGAGCAGAAGAAGAACAAGAAGCAGACCCAGCCCCAGACCTTCGCCTACGTGGGCATCACCGACTACCTCGCCGAGGAATTGGGCGGCATTGACAGCATCGACATCCCTTTGGAGGAGGACGAACTGGAAATGGACTCCCTGGTGATCCATATCCATACCAAGAGCCGCATCCGACACTTCCCGTGCCCCCTCACCGGACGCGTCGTGGAGGTAAACCAGGAGGTGCTGGATTCCCCCGCACAGATCTACCTGGATTGGGAGAACGCCTGGCTCTTCAAGATGGAAGTTGATAATACCTCCGAGACCGATCTGCTCATGGACGGCAAACAGTACGTGAAGTACCTGGATTCTTTATAAGTAGTTAGTAATTAGTGGTTAGTGATTAGTTGCAAGGTGCCGCAGGCGCTCTTCCGCCGCTGGTGCGGCGGTACTGATTAGTACCTAGCTGGTTAGAGGTTAGTGATTAGTTGCAAGGTCGCTGCGCGGCTCTTCCGCCGCTGGATGCGGCGGCTTGAAGCTACTTTTAGAAAAGAGACGGCTTCCTTGCCCGACGATCTAACCAAAGGAGGTCGGGGCCTGTGCCCCCCGTGCCCCCCCGCTTTAGTACTTAGCAGGTTAGAGGTTAGCTGCTAGTTTGCAAGGTGCCGCAGGCGCTACTTCCGCCGCTTTGATGCGGCGGTACTGGTACCGCGGCCGAGTGCCGCGGAATAGCCGCGCAGCGACCAAATAACTAACGGCTAGCCACTAACCACTAGCCACTGAATTTTCCTCCTTTCTCCTTTCTTTTCTTGATGGAACGGCGCGCGGTCTCCCTGGCATTTTATTTCACCGGACTGTTCCTGGCGGTGGCGTTGGTATTGACCGTCCGTGGCGCGCCATTTTCCTTCTTGTTGGTGCGGTATTGGCCGGTGTTGTCGGCGTTTTTGCTGGTGTTGTCGGCGTATAGCTGGAAGGACCCCGACAACCGTTTTGCTCCCATTTGGGAGATGCGTACGTGGTCGTTGTTGCATCTCAGTCTAGCGCCCTTTTTCTGCTGGTATTGTCAGATGAAGGCGGTGGGCGTGGGCTTTGTGTTGACGAAACAGCATATCTATTTGCAGCTCATGGCGTTGCTCTATGTGGTGACCTTCCCGATGGTCATGAGGGCCTTTGGGGATGTCGTCCAGCAGTCCCGGGAATTGCGGGAGAGTGGGATCAGCCGTGCGTTGTGGCGGTATTCCTTCTATCTGTTGTTGGCGCCCATGTTGGCTGCGTTGGCGGGTAGCATCTACCTCGCGCTGTTGCACACGCCGCCCAATGGCAATCCCCTGAAGCTGTTGCCTGTGGCGTTATTGGAGGCCGGTATGCGTTCGCCGCTATCCGGGCTTTTCACGATTCTTTTGCCGTTGGCGATCCTGGGGCAGCTCCTGGGCGCCATCCGACTTTTACTTTCTCCGAAGACCGCGGATTCCGGCATTGAGGGATCCCCGGAATTTCCCCCGAAGCCCGAAATACATATCGTTTCCCATGACCAAGAAGACTCAGCTGATTAGCGCATTGGATTTGCCGGAACTCTCCCAGGCCCTCGCCATGGTGGACCGCATTGGACCCCACGTGGAGTGGTATAAGGTCGGCAAGCAGCTCTTCACCCACTACGGTCCCGTGGTGCTTCAGGAGCTGAAGGCCCGCGGCAAGAAGATCTTCTTGGACATGAAGTTCCATGATATCCCCAACACCGTGGCAAACGCCATCCGTTCTGGCGCCATCGTGGGGGCGGACATCATCAATGTCCACGCCATGGGCGGTCCCGCCATGTTGGCGGCGGCGGCGGAGGCCATGAAAGAGACTGGCAAGACCGTGATTGCGGTCACGGTGCTCACCAGCATGGACCAGGAGCAGCTCACTGCCATTGGCGTGCAGGCCACTCCTGCGGAACAGGTCCTGCGGCTGGCGACCCTCACTCGGGATGCGGGGCTGGCCGGCGTGGTCTGCTCCGCCCTGGAATTGCCGCTGTTGCGGAAGCACTTCGGCGAGGACTTCCTCACCGTGGTCCCTGGAATCCGTCCCGCAGGTGCCGCCTTGGGCGACCAGAAGCGCGTGATGACGCCGCGGCTGGCGCAGGAGGCCGGTGCCGACTTCATCGTGGTGGGACGGCCGATTTTGGCGGCGCCGGATCCCGCCGAGGCCGCCGAGAAGATCCTCCAGGAACTGGCATAGAATTTCATCCGAAAAATATCTCCCTTTCCGTCGCCAAACGCCATGAAGCTCTTTGATCTTCGTACCCGTCTTTGGGAAAATCCCAAGGTCCCCCAGGTGAACATGTTGCGGAGTCGTTCGACGCTCTTTTCCTGGGGGAGTGAGGAGGAGGCGCGGAAGGGGAGTTACGAGCCCTTCGAGTGTCCCGCCATCGAGTCCCTCAATGGCGAGTGGCGCTTCTGGTTCTACGAGCGTCCGGAGGAGATCCCCGAGGCGCTTTTAGCGGGCGAGGCGGTCTCTGGCGAGTCGTCCATCCAGGTGCCGGGCAACTGGATGCGTCAGGGCTTCGACTATCCGCAGTATATCAATGTCTGCATGCCTTTCCCGGATGCGCCGCCCACGGTTCCCCAGGATCGGAATCCCTGCGGCGTCTATCGCAGGAGCTTCCTGGTCCGCAAGGAGATGGAGCGACTGGTGTTGCATTTTGGCGGCATCGAGTCCTGCGGCTTCATCTATGTGAATGGACGGGAAGTGGGCATGGTGAAGGACTCCCGCACCTGCTCCGAATTCGATATCACGGAGTTTGTGACGCCGGGCGAGGAGAATCAGCTGACGGTGTTGGTGTTGCGGTGGTCGGATGGATCCTTCCTGGAGGACCAGGACCACTGGCGCATGGGCGGAATCTTCCGGGATGTCTATCTGCACTACACCCCCACCGCCCATATCGCCGATGTCTTCGCACAGACCACCCTGGACGAGGAGACGGAATCCGAGGGCATTCTGAATCTGCGTCTGGATGCCGCATTCCGTGGCGCGCACCAGGTGCCGCCCGGCTGGCGTTTCCGGGTGCAGCTCTTCGATCCCCAGGGCGATGCGGTCTGGGAAGAGCCGAAGGAGCTGGGCTTTTTCCTGAATGGCAATATGTACCAGTATCCGGAGGAGCGCCGTTGGCAGCCCCTGGCGCAGGAGACCTACCGCTTCCCTGGCATCCAGACCTGGAGCGCCGAGACCCCCGCGCTCTATCGCCTGACGGTGGCGCTGCTGAATCCGCAAGGCGAGTGTGTGGAGGCCACGGGCGTGGATGTGGGCTTCCGGAGCGTCCGGAGAAAGGACGGCTGCCTCATGATCAATGGTCAGCCCGTGAAGTTCTTTGGCGTGAATCGCCATGATTTCGATCCGGTGCGCGGCAAGACGGTGACTCCGGAGGGCATCCTCCAGGATCTCTTGCTCATGAAGAGCATGAATATCAATGCCATCCGCACCAGCCACTACCCCAATGACGAACGCCTGACCGCGCTGGCCAGTCGTCTGGGACTCTATGTGATCAGCGAGGCGAATATCGAGGTGCACGCCTACTACGACCACCTGACCGACGATCCCCTGTGGCTGGCGGGCATGATGGACCGCTTCCACCGGATGGTCCTGATCTATAAGAACAACCCCTGCATCCATTTGTGGTCCATGGGCAACGAGGCCGGGAAGGGCGCGAATTTCTATGCGCTGTCCGCCTGGGCACACGCCTTCGATCCCTCCCGCGGCGTCCATTACTGCGAATTCAACCGGCCCCTCGTGAATTATCCGCCGCCCTACGACACCTTCCGGCCCGCGCCCAACGAAGAGGCCTTTACGGATACGATTTCGACGATGTATTCTCCCTTCTCGGAGATCGAGCGCTGGATCAAGGAGAAGATGCCCACGGATAGCCGTCCGGTCATCTTCTGCGAATACTCCCACGCCATGGGGAATTCCAATGGCTCCCTGGATCGATACTTCCACTACTTCCGGAACTACCGGCGCTTCCAGGGCGGATACATCTGGGACTGGAAGGACCAGGGACTCCTGGAACACGACGCACAGGGCAGGAAATACTTCGCCTACGGCGGCGACTACGGCGAGAAGAACCACGATACCAATTTCTGCGGAAATGGTCTGGTCTCCGCGGATCTGACGCGCCATCCCGCAAGCTGGGAATTCCAATTCCTGGCACGGCCCTTCGATTTCCAGATCGCCGAGGAGAAGAAGCAGACTTATACCCTTCGGAACTGGCGGTATTTCACTACCCTGGATGACCTGGAGTTCTCCTGGAGACTCCAGCGGGACGGCAAGACGTTGTTGCAGGGAGTCTTTCCCAAGGATGTCACTGACGGCATCGCCCCCCAGGAGAGCCGCGTGATCGACCTCGGCGAGATCCTGAAGGAGTGCGTGGTGGCGCCCGGACAGGAGCTCTTCCTGACAGTCACCGGCGCTCAGCGAGGCGATACCCCCTGGCAGAAGGCGGGATATGTGGTGGCCGAGCAGCAGTTCGACTTGACGCAGCTCGCCCGGGTGGTCAAGCCCGAGAAGCCCCGTCGTCTGGAGCCCGCACGGCTGGCATTTAGCCAGAATACGATTTCTGACGGCGAGAGCGTGGTCCATTTCACGGACGGCGCCATGCCGGACCAGTGGGTCTACCGCGGACAGAAGCTGCTGCTGGGCAAGGCGAATGAGCAGTTCGTCCGGGGATTGGTGGACAACGATGTCATCAAGGCGTGGGTCGCCACCGAGGAGCACCGACAGGGCGGCCGCTGGATTCGTGAGTGGGATATCTTCCATCTCCAGGAATCCGAAAAGCTGGCCTCCAGTCGTCTCCAGGAGGACGGCTCGCTGGTCATGGAGTCCACTGCCACCCATACCGCCAAGAATGGCGCCGCCTTCACCGTGAAACGTCATCTTCATTACCGCCTGGATGGCATTCTGGAGGTGGAGCTGACCTACGAGGTGCCCGAAAAGCTCTACGATCCGCCGCGGCTGGGCGTCACGATTCCCATGCCGAAGTCCTTCGAGACTCTCCGCTTCTTTGGCGAGGGCCCCCGGGAGTGCTACTGGGATCGTCATGCCAGCGGACAGGTGGGTCTCTACGAGCAGAAGGTCTCCGAACAGCTCTTCCCCTATCTGCGCCCCCAGGAGAGCGGCAACCACGTGAATGTGCGAGCCATCGCCCTGGAGAATGGCCGCGTGGGACTGCTGGCGGTGGGCGCGGGAATGCTCCTGGAGGCCTCCGCTCTCCACGCGACTCCCGCATCCCTCTTCGCGGCAGACCATATCAACGACATGCCCGACGAGGACGCCACATACCTGAATCTGGATCTCCACCAGCGGGGACTGGGAACCGCCTCCTGCGGCGAAAATCCTCAGCCGGAATACGAATTCAAACCCGGCACCTACCGCCTCGCCTTCCGACTCCTGCCATACGTGCCCGGAGAATGCGAGCTCATGGAACTGGTGCG
>CAZMWS010000121.1:0-6336 GCA_964570085.1 uncultured Lentisphaeraceae bacterium
CCCCTCCGTCCTTTGGAGATCTTCTTTCTACAGCATGCCTTCCCTAGGCCCGCTCTGCTTCTAGGCATACCTGGGAAACGCCCCCTACCGCTGGTACTAGCGCGCCAATTTGGGCGCGTATTAGCGCACGCGCCAGGAGAATCCAGCGCGGGGTTTCGCCGTGCGCCCCCCCTGGCCTAACTTCCTCCTTCCTCCTTTCTCCTTCCTCCTTCCTCCTTTTTCTGCTATAGTATCTCCGCCTTCCGGTCCCCGTGTCTTAGTGTGGTTATGCGTTGTAACATGTCACCCAAAACAGGAGGTCGCTATGCGCCGCTATTGGATTTGTCTGTTTTTTGTCTTCTGTGCTTTTGTGTTTTGTTTTAAGGCAAAGGAGGAAGAGACTCAGTCGCGCAAGCTATTAGGAAATGACAAAGGGATTTCAACGTCGATCGGAACCAGGGAAGCATTGTTTCCAGAGGAAACGAACCAGTTGCAGCTTCAGGATTCTGATTCGGGAATAATAGTCGCGACATACTACAGCAATTATTTGACCGCATACTGTGGGGAAGAGGGTGGCTTTGAGACAGTGACAGCAATTTGTCAGGCACCCTCTCACGCAGAGTGGGTAGATGAACTTGGTTGGGACGACTGTGGACACGGCATGAGTGAGAATGAATATCCATATAACATATTTGTCACTGGTTTAGTGGGACAGGGCCATAACGGTACAGGATCTGGATATAATCGAAAAAGGATGAAGGTGAATATTGTCTTAAGATATGACGTTGAAACAATGAAACATCACTATTCGGTGGATCCGAAAGAGGAATACGAAACTGTAAGTTGCGGAACACACGAACATGATGAAAATATGTGATAGTTTGAAAATGAAATAAGATTGTTTGATCTTATTTCAAGACAGTAGGACACAAAAACACCAAAAATAGGTAATTGCTTGGCATGAAATTACGCAAATGGCATATCTGCTTGCTTAGTTTGTTGGCGTTTTGCTTTGTGCTTTCCATTGTTTTATTCTGCTTCCTACGAGGGGGGAAGTCCTCGAAGAAATCCGGTCAACGAGAAAAGGAACCTTTTTTTATGGTGATGCATTATTCTGTGGACAGCAAGGGATGTCCATCTCAAGAGGAAGGAATGGGAGGTCCCTTAAAAAATGTAGAATCAGAAGAATGGTTAAAAACGCGTGAGTTGGCGCCATTTCCTATGCAATATACAGTCCATGCGCGTAGGGCAAATGGAACAACAGATTGTGAAGACACTATCCTCCGCTATACAATCGTTCGCACAGGGGAGGATACCTATCGTGTCAATTTTGCCGAAAATATGGTAAAGTTTACTCGAGAGTTCCAGTATCGCGGAGAAGACTTCTTGATGGTTATGCGTGGCGAGTTCTGGTATGCTATGGTCGCGAAGTTTTAGAGAGATAAAGCGGAAAAATGAACATGAAAATTTTTGAAAAATATTCAATGTCTACTTGCCTTCGATTGGCAATTGCATGGTTGGCTGTGTTTTTCCTTTGTGGAATTGCACGAGCACAAGAAACCACGCCAGCGGAGGATATAACACAGCCTGACGTTGCGGTGGAAGAAACCATTACGCAGTCAGACGACCCCAGCGCGCGGGAGGTATTACAAAAGGCTATGGAACGTTCCCAAGCTGCGTCCTACTGCTGTGATGTGGATGACCGAGGGTTGCTCTTTTTGGCAGAGGCCCAAGAGGGCACCTTCTGGCGACTTGTGCTAAAGGACGGTTTTGTCTGTCGGAAAATGGAATTGCGGGATGACCAGGGACAGGCAGTGCTGATTCTCACGCAGAATCGTGAGGGGAGCTTTGCCTATGCCAAGGGCGAATGGGTGAAGATCATGGAGATCTTTCCACTGTACTATTTCGACCATATTTCCAGCGATTTGGACGATTATGAGAAGAGCATCGCGGTCTTTTCCCAGCAAACGATGAGCTATAGTGGAAGGCAGCAAATCCGTATTCGAATGGATATGACGAGGGATTTGAAAAAGCTTATAGGAGGGACCCAGGAAGTCCAGATAGGATGGGGGTGTAAAGGAACCGATGATCTCGAGTCGCGATATTACTCCAGACGTCCTATGCATCGACTTTTTACCATTGATGTTGCGACGGGAATGATTGTCTCTCGCTTTCACTACAATGTCCGAAAACAGAAGGTCTATGGACGGACAATGCGTCACCTGATTCTGGACCCCAAAATCTCCGAAAAGGACTTCGCACCTTCCGGAGAGGTAAAGAAAGAGTATGATTGCCTTGTTGATCAGTTCCTTTACAGGCATTTCGGGGATCCGCAGTATCGTCGCGAACGACGCGTCGCCCCGGGGCGTGCGTACCATCGTCCGTCGGCGTTAGAAGCGTGGTTCCGGCGGATGTATGCCACTCATGGAAATCTTGTCCTCTATGTCCCGCTTGGCGCATTGGGAATCCTGTTCCTCGCTACCGCTTTATTCTTGCGGCGCAGGCGTGACAGCGCGGATATGGAGGATGGGAAGTGAGGTGTTAAGGAGCACTGAAGGCGCGTCACGTGAGTAGCGGGCTCTTCCACTTGCGAAATGCAGTACACCTTTCTTGGCCATCATAGACTGCGGCTATGGTTTCAGACACCAAATATCTGCGGTCTTTTTCTATCGTGGATTGTGATGGCGCTCTGCATGGCGGAGTGTTGGCTGAGTCGTCGGGATGCGACTGACGGCGGTGTGCGGGGGCGTCGTCGTGTGGCGCTGTGGTGTGTGCGGTGCGGGCTGGCGGTTTCGCTTCTTGGGGTATCGCTGACCTATTCCCGGGGGAGCTACCTGGCGTTGGCGGTGTCGTTGGTGGTGTTGTCGGGGATATTGCGTCGGTTGCGTCCGTTGTTTTGGCTGGCGCTCTTTTGCCTGATGCTGGTGGCCCTGCCGGGCACGGCAACGCGAGTGGCCAGCGCGGGGGATCTAAAGGAGGGCTCGGTCTATAACCGTTTCCGACTTTGGGAGGGCACCTGCGCCGTCATTGCCGAGACGCCCCTGACGGGTGCGCCTGCGGAGGAGGTAGGGTATCGCTATGACGCGTGGTATCAGCCTCTCTCCATCAACGCACAATACTACTATTCCCTCAACGACCTGCTGAGCCTCGCCAGCATCCACGGTCTCCCCCTGGCAGGGACACTCCTGGCACTCTTTCTCTGCGCGCTGTGCGTGGAGGCCCATCATGCACGGCAGAACCGCAATTCGCCAGAGGGCCATTGTTTTGCGACGGTGGTATCCACGGGAGTCCTCTGCGCCCTGGCGGGGTGCTTCAGCACTTTCCTCACATACCCCCTAGTGGTGATAGCCGGATATCTCCTGCCAATTCTACTGCTGCCACTCCTGCTCCGATACCGTCCAGAAACCCGAAAGGGGCTCGGGACGCCGTGCGCCGCAATGGCACTGTGTTCCCTCTGCATTATGCTGGCGATCTACGGCGTGGGACGACTCGAACGACAGGGACGAGGCTACGAGGCACTCCCGCTTTCCATGGATTCGCTAGGCGAGACGCTGCTCTTGACGCGGGAGGATGCCACCGCGACCGCGGTCTTCTTCCAGACAGTCCCCGAGGAGCGCTCAATACGACTGCATCGCTCGGAGTTCTCTCTTCGCGACTGGACGCCCGTGATTCGGCATCGGTTGCGCCCCGCACTCTTCCATCACCTCAACGCCACGATCTTCCATCTCTCGCTGGGAGAGGATTGGGAGAGCCAGATAGTTGCCTTTTGCCGACAATTGCGGGAGAAGTCCCCAAAAGTCCATGATCTTCCGCTGATTCTCCTAGGCGATGCAGAGAATAGCCCGCAGCTTCTGGCGGCCGCCTCCGGCATGCCTCCAGAGACCGATATCCGCCTGGCGCTCTATGCACCCAGCGAAGAGGAACTCCAGAGACTCCTCGAGGCCGCCGAAAAGTCCCCGCACACCGTCTTGATCTTCATCGACCCAGAAATCCCCCTCCCTACAGAAAAGACCACCATACCCATTCTGCCACTCCCCAATCCTCTGGAAGAGGAAGTCGTAGATTCCAGGCTCAAAAACCTGGAAAGGGAATAAGGAGGAGGGAGGAGATAGTAGGGAGAAGGTTTATTTGTTATTTGGTGCCGCAGGCGCTCTTCCGAGGTGCCTGTGCCACCGTTCGGCGGAAGAAGTGAGGCGGGGGTGCGGGGGCGGCAGCCCCAGTCCTTTGGATATTCCTGCCCTTCTTTACACACCCCACCCCCAGGGGCGCTACACAACACTTCCGCAGCACTGAATGCTACAGTACCGGTGCCGCCGCGTCCAGCGGCGGAATTTCCGCGAAGCGACCACACTTTCTACCTACTACCTCCTCCCTACTCCTCGGCTTTATCTGACTCCCAGTTTAAGGGTTGCGGTACCGTTGTTTTCCGGGATCCAGAGGGAAAGATTATGGATTCCTGGGGGAAGTGAGAGCCTTTCGCCGGTCTTGCGGAGTCCGCGATATTCTCCGTCCACGTAGAGATGGGCCTCCGCGGGGCGGAAGTGGAGTGTGAATTCCAGGGTCTCCTGTCCGGGGAGGAGATGATAGTCTCCCGGGGCGGGATCCAGGAAGAGCGGTCCTGTGGAGACTTCGTCGGCCTTTTCCTCCTTGCAGAGAGTGCAGAGTGCCAGGGGGATTCCGGCCACCGTGGTGCCCTCCTGGAGTTCCTGGCAGAAGCGCGAGGGCGTCAGTCCGCTGCGAGCGCAGAGTGCGTGTCGTTCCCAGAGGGGTGCTTCTCCGGCGAGTGCGCCGGTGTCCTCGGGGGGCCATTGTGGCGGATCGTCCTTGCAGAGGAGCTGGAGGATTGCGCCGGCGGCGGGTGCGGCGGCGGAGACTCCCACCAATGCGGGAGAGGCGGCCCCGTCCTTGTTGCCGAACCAGACCCCGACCGTCCATTTGGGAGTCACGGCAAAACACCAGGCATCCCGATTTCCCTGGGAGGTACCGGTTTTCCACGACACATCCCATTGGGGCGCACCGGGAAGTGGATTGGTGCGGAGCATTCGCAAGACCATCTGCCGCACGCCGCGATTCCAGAGAGGCGGCGGGGCAGACTGCGGATTCCCCGCGGCATTTTCGTCGTCCTCCAGCCAATGGAGTTCCGGGGGAGCATCAGCCAAGCGCGCATACGCACCGGTCAGGGCAACCAGAGTGCTTTCACCGCCACCGATTGCCAGGGAGAGCCCGTAGAAGGATTCGCCGGGATCCATGGTCTTTCGGGGCGGACGAAGCACTCCCATTTCCTGAAGGAGTGTCTGGAAGCGCGGGACTCCCAGTTCGCGAAGCAGTCGGACAGCGGGGGTATTGAGGGAGTCCGCCAGGGCTTGGGAGGCGGGGACCCATCCGCGAAAATCGCCATCGTAGTTTTCGGGTCGGTAGTCCCGAAGAGCGAGGGGCGCATCCAGGACCTTCGTGTCCTGACAGAGGAGTCCGCCATAGATTGCCTCTCCGTAGAGGAAGGGCTTCCAGGCGGAACCGGGGGAGCGCCAGGCGCGGGAGGCATCCACCGCGCCCGTCCGGGGCTCCCCGAAGTCCAAAGTGCCCACGCAGGCGCGGACCCTCCCTGTGGCATTCTCCACCACTACGGCGGCGCCATCCCGCACTTGGGGAAGCGCCGACTGCCCGGCGCGGAGAGTCCAGAGGACCTCCTGCTGAAGCTGGGAATCCAGCGAAAGATGGTATTCCGTGCGTCCGGGATATGCGGTGCGCGCAACCTGTAGGAAGTGTGTGTCTGTCATGCGGGGCCAGCAAGGCGTCTCGAAGCGGCGGTAGCGCAGGGGTTCCTGTCGGACCTCCTGCGCTTCTTCTTCCGTGAGGGCGCCATTGCGCACCAGCAGATAGAGCACGATCTCCCGGCGGCGGAGAGCGGCCTCGGGATGGCGGTCGGGACGATATCGCTCCGGACTCTGCGGCAGCCCCGACAAAAGCACCATCTCCCCACGATTCAACTCCCAGGTATGGCGCCCGAAGTAGAATTGTGCAGCGGCCTCAATGCCGTAGAGTTTTCCGCCATAGGGGAGGAGATTGAAGTATCGCTCCAGGATCTCCTCCTTGGTGTGGGAGCGCTCCCATTGCCACGCCAAAAGCATCTGTCGAATCTTGTAGGAGAGCGTTCGGCTGCGGCCGGTATAGGCCGTCATCACCTGCATGGTGATTGTGGAGGCGCCAGAGACCACCCGACCACTCCGTAGCATCTGCAGAAACGCCCTGCCCCCCGCTCGCAGATCCACGCCATCATGCTCCCAGAAGCGACGGTCCTCCACCGCCAGCAAGAAGCGGATCATCTCCTGCGGAATCTGTTCGTAGCGAATGGGAAAG
>CAZMWS010000122.1:0-6321 GCA_964570085.1 uncultured Lentisphaeraceae bacterium
CGTTCACGAATTCCCGCGCTTCGGCGGGCGGGTAGAGCCAGTCGGAGGAGAAAGAGACCACCATGAGCTCGGCGTGGAGGCGCTTGCAGGCCTTTCGCAGATCGCCGTGTCCCCAGGCATCCGCGGCGTCGTAGTGATCCATTGCGCGGGTGATGTAGAGGTAGCTGTTGGCGTCGAAGCGCTCCACGAAGGACTTGCTCTGGTGATTCAGGTAGCTCTCCACGGAGAATTCCGCCTGGAAATTCTTGCCATTGCCCTTGTCTTCCAGGCGGGTGCGCCCGAACTTGAAGTCCATGCCCTTTCCGGAGAGGTAGGTGATGTGCGCCAGCATGCGCGCCACGGCGAGGCCATTGGCGGGATTCTTGGCGTCCTCCAGATAGGCGCCGCCATCGAAATTCTCGTCGCGCATGATGGCGTTTCGTGCCACGGCATTGAAGCCCAGCCCCTGTGCGGAGAGCTTCGGTCCCGATGCCATGATGATGCATTTGCCCATCCACCGGGGATAGCGCAGCGCCCACTCCAGGGTCTGCTGGCCGCCCAGGGAACCGCCGATGACGGCATAGAGATGGCTGATGCCTAGGCGCTCCAGCAGTGCCTTCTCCATATTCACCCAGTCGCCCACCGTGACCATGGGGAAGTCCAGTCCGTAGGGCTTTCCGGTGGCGGGATTGGTGGACATGGGGCCCGTGGTGCCGTAGCAGCTGCCCAGCACATTGGCGCACACCACGTAGAAGCGATTGGTGTCGATGGGCTTTCCGGGACCGATGACGGCATCCCACCACCCGGGGTGGGTCAGGCGCCACTTCCGCTCGGGATGGCCCGCCGCCTGGGAGTCCCAGCCGGCTACGTGCGCATCGCCGGAGAGCGCGTGGCAAATCAGGATCGCGTTGTCCTTCGCTTCCGATAATTCGCCGTAGGTCTCGTATTCGACCTCCACCTCCGGGAGGCTCTCGCCACACTCCAGCGCGAAGGGATGCTCCGCATCCGTGATCACCAAGTGCCGCGGGACCGTCATGCCCACCGAACTCAAGGAATCCGGCGGATCGAATTTGCTTGCTCTTTTAACCATAGATTTTAGGGGAAAATGGTACCGCCGCTAGGCGGAAGAAATTAGGCGGGGGCACGGGGGCGCAAGCCCCTCCGTCCTTTGGTTGTTTCTTAAGTAGGTCAGATACCGCAGTGTTGGGAAAAATGCGGTACCGCCGTTTTTAGGCGGAATAGCGCCTGCGGCACCTTATTCACCTGCTCCCTGCTCCCTGCTACCTGCAGAAGTCATTGGGCTTAATGTAGCCTTAGCCGTGTGACCTTCTGAAGGTACGCCAGCACCCTCTTCACCTGTTCTTCCGTGGCTTTGGGCTGCACCCCGAAGACCTCGGGGTGATTCGCCATGGTGACTGCGCGGACATCGCTGGCGATTGTGGGGAACTCCCTTCCCAGGAAGGGGATATCCAGATTTCCCAGGAGGTAGTCCGGAGTGGCGTAGCGCTTGAAACAGTCCGCGTAGCAGTAGTAGTCCAGCTGTTCGGGCTTTATCAGGACCGCATTCGCCGTGCGCTTGGTGAGGAAGGTCTTGGAGCGACGGAGTGCATTCACATCCCGGAGGGTGTAGAAGAGGAGCTGTCCGGGGGCTTGCGGGACGGATGGGCGCGGGTATTTGTCGATGTAGTCCCCCAGGTAGTCCCGCTCTTCCAGCGCGAAGAGGTGTCCTTCTTTGGTGTGGAAGGGGATTTTGCGGACCTGGTCGTACGTGAGTCCCTGATTTGGCGTGCGCTGGTAGCATGTCACGATCACGGGGAATCCGGCGACGCGGGAGGTATTGTCGAACTCCTGGCTGTTGAAGACCAGGTGTTCCTTCAGCTGGTAGTTCCCGAAGAATTGTCGCGCCGCCTGGAAATTTGTCTTCTTGACCAGGTATGAGAGCGGATGGAGGACGGCGACGAATTCCGCCTGGAGGGCGTCATATGCCAAAAGCGAGGAGAGTCCCAGATCCCGGGTGCGCAGGGCGGGGTCCACGCTGGCGCTGGCGGCGGCCTTGGTCTTTCGGTTGATCTGGGAGGTCCGGTCGTTGTAGGGAGGATTTCCCACGATGATCAGCCGCTCGTCTGTGCGGATGCCGTCCGCCCGTCGGCTCACCCGGAGTAGCGCATTTCGGTTGTGGATTTCGGCGGCGGGGAATTGTTCCTGGAGCCCCCGGGTTGCCTCGCGGTCAATATCGTTGGCGAGGAATCGGCACTGCGGGAATTGTGAGAGGAGTCCCAGGAAGGCCCCGGAGCCGCAGGAGGGATCCAGGAGCACATCGGTGGCGCGACCCACGCCCGCGCGCAGGAGCCACTCGCCCACGAGCTCCACGTATTCCCGGGGAGTATAGAAACTCCCCAGATTCACGCGGTCGCGGCGGTTGAGATGTCGGGAGTGGTGCGCGTCCATGGGCTATTTCTATTATAACGAAGGATGCGCCCGATTATACACCTCCATGAGATGGGAGATGTCCAAATGGGTATAAATCTGTGTGGTTGCCAGGCTGGCGTGCCCCAGGAGCTCCTGGACCATCCGGAGATCGGCGCCGGCAGTCAACAGGTGTGTGGCGAAGGAGTGCCGCAGCTTATGGGGCGTGGCCTCGGCAGGGAGCTTTGCGTACTTGACATATTTTTCGAAGTGCCGCTGGATGGTGCGCGGGGTGATGCGCTGACCGCGGATATTCACGAAGAGCGCGCCATCCTTGGTCGACGCGCCTAGGCCCATCTCCTGGCGCTTGGCGAGATACGCCTGGATTGCCCTGCAGGCGGGTACCCCCATCATGCAGAGGCGCTCCTTCCGGCGCTTTCCGCGCACCAGCACGAATCCCTGGGAGAAATCCAGGTCCTCGCGGTCAATGCCCACGGCCTCGGAGATACGCAGTCCGCCGGAGTAGAGGACCTCCAGGAATGCCTGGTCCCGCAGGCCCAGGAAATCCCGCTCCGCATCCCAGGCGGCCGCGGCTTCGGCGGTCTTGGTTTCTTTTTGCTGCTCGGCCCAGAAGAGCGGCGGGCTCTGCATGAGCGCGGTGACTTGTTCCACGGAGAGCGCCACGGGGAGCCGCGAGTGCTTTTTGAGTCCGCGGACGAGATGGAAGGGGTTCTCGCGGATGACCTGTTCCCCCAGGAGAAACCGGAAGAAGGAGCGGATGCTCGCCAGCTTTCGGTTGATGGAGGTGCTCTGTTCGCCCTGGAGGGAGAGTTCCGAGAGGAAGTGCCGCGCTTCTTCTTCGGTGACGGTGTCCCAGGGGAAGGGCGGCGGGAGCGGCTGCAGACGCGGCGTCAGGTGAATAAAGTGCGCCGCATCCTGAAAATAGGCCTCGATGGTATGCGGCGAGAATTGCTTTTCGGCCTGGAGGAAGGCGCGGAAGGCGCTCATGCCCGGATCCTTCAGTAGACGAGCCCGCTCGTCAGATAGGTCCAGATGCGGCGAGGCCTTCCGGGTCATGGACGCTCCGCCAAACAGGACTCAATGACATCCACCGCTTTCTTGGTGGCGTCGGGACAGGCATAGTCGCCCAGCTTCTTGCCCATGGCGCGGAAGGGCGCGGGATCCCGCAGCCACTCTTGCAGAAGCCCCGCGAGGGTCTCGGGAGTGGTCTCGCTCTGGACCAAGAGCCGCGCGGCGCCGTCATCCGCCAGGAGCTTCGCGTTGTGATACTGGTGGTTGTCCTTGGCGGAGGGGAGGGGAATGAGGAGCGCGGCCTTCTTCAGGAGCGCCAATTCGCAGATGCTGGAGGCGCCTGCGCGGCAGAGGACGGCGTCCGCCGCCAGATAGCAGTGCTGGATCTCCAGATCCCGCTGGCGAATTCGCGCCTGGATGCCGGCATTCCGGCAGGCGTCCTCCAGCGCGTGGTTGTCCTCGGTGCCGGTGAGGCAGATGAGCTGGAGTTGCTGTGCCAGTGGCGCCAGCAGTGGGAGGGTCTTGGTGACCAAGTCGGTGATGGCGCGGGCGCCCTGGCTGCCGCCGAAGACCAGCAGCGTGGTCTTCTCGGGATCGAGCCCCAGGCGCTCCCGCGCGCTACGCTGCGCCGCGGGGTCCTCGGCGTCTTTTGCGGCGTCCAAGAGCGGCTGACGCAACGGCATTCCCACCACGGTGGCGGGAGTCCCCTTGCGCTGGGCGTCGTTCGCCAACGGCAAGGACAAAAGGATATGCTTCGCTTTCTTGACGAAGAGTCGGTTCGCCTGACCCATGAAGGTGTTTCCTTCATGGAGCATCAGCGGTCCGCGCTTGGTCTTCCAGCTGAAGCAGGGCGCCACAGAGGTAAAGGAGCCCATGCTCAATAGCGCATCGGCATCCAGTTCCCGGAAGAGCCGATCCAGCGCGCGCTTGCATTTCCAGAAGCGGAAGGGGAAGCAGAGCGCAGCGACAATCCCATGCGGCACCCGCACACTGGGGATCTCACGCAGCTGCAACCCCTCCGATTCCAGCTGCTCCCGCTGTTCGCGGACCTGCTGTCCCGAAATCAGAAGGGTCACTTTCCCGCCACGGGAGGCATACTCCCGCGCAATCGACAACGCAGGATAGAAGTGCCCGCCGGTACCACCACTGCAGATGAGTAAATGCATGAAAATGCAATAAGGAATTAGTACTTAGTAGGTTAGTGATTAGTGGCTAGTCGTTCGGTCGCTGCGCGGCTCTTCCGCGGCTGGTGCCGCGGTACCAGTACCGCCGCAACCAGGCGGCGGAAGAGCGCCTGCGGCACCTTGCAACTAATCGCTAGCCACTAATTGCTAGGTACTTGCGGCGCGAGATGCGCCGCTGGTACCGCCGCGAAAAGCGGCGGAAGAGCGCCTGCGGCACCTTGCAACTAACCACTAGCCACTAGTCACTAATTACTGATTTCCAAGTAGTTGCGCGTTTCGCAACCTACTTGAGAATCAGTTCGATGACGGGGGTGCAGACGGGGGGCTGGATCACGGGGAGTTCCAGTGCCACGGCGCCCTCGGGGCATGCGGCGTTCAGGACGTCGTCCACATTCTTGGTGGTGCTGTCGCGGAAGAGCACCTGGCTGCCGTCGTGGAGGAATTGTGCGTAGCGCAGCTTTCCGGCGAGGCCCTTCAGCAGGACATGCTTGAAGGGCCAGTTCATCAGATGCAGGTAGAGGCGGTTGGTCTCGGCATTGTAGGTATAGCGGCAGTCGCGGGGTTCGGGGAACTCCTTGGGGGCGGCGCCGCAGCCGTAGATCGCGCGGTTGTTGTATTTCATCCAGTCGGCGTAGGCCTTGAGGCACTCCATGGCGCGGTAATCCAGATATCCGCGGCTGGTGGGGCCCACATTCATGATGATGTTGCCGTTGCGCGCCACGTGGTTGATGAGCATATCCACGCACTGCTTGCCGGACTTCCAGGACATCTCGTCGCGGAAGTATCCCCAGGAGCCGGAGAAGGTCTGGCAACCCTCCCACACCACACCGGTCTTTCCGGCAGTGACATCCTCGTCGGGGGTATTCTGCTCGGGAGTGAGGATATCGGCGCACTCGGGCAGATTCAGGCGGTTGTCAATGAGGATATTGGGCTGCAACGAGCGTGCCAGCTTCACGATGCCCTCGGAATCCCAGTCGTTCTTGTCCTTCCCATCCCAGGAACGGCGCTCGGGGTGGTCCTTGCTCCAGGTGTCGGGGATGCCTTTATTGCCGATGGGGTAGGAGAAGTCAAACCACATCACGTCGATCTTTCCGTAGTTGGTGAGCAGCTCGGTGATCTGGTCCTTCATGTATTGGCGGTAGCGATTCATGTCGCGGTTGGCATTGAGGACATCGCGGTCGGGGCGCTCGCGGAGGGGATGGAGCCAGTCCACGGTGAAATCGGGGTGATGCCAGTCGATGAGGGAGTAATACAGTCCGATGTGGATGCCCTCGGCGCGGAAGGCGTCCACGATCTCGCGGAGGGCGTCTTTGCCGTAGGGGGTGTTGGTGATCTTGTAGTCGGTGTATTTGGTATCCCACATGCAGAAGCCCTCGTGGTGCTTGGTGGTGAAGACCACGTAGCGCATGCCGGCCTCGCGGGCCGCCTTCGCCCACTCTTTGGGATTGAAGAGATCGGGATTGAAGAGATCGAAGTAGATCTGGTAGTCCTCGTCGGTGATCTTCTCAAAGTGGCGGATCCACTCGTGCCGCGCCGGCATGGAGTACAGGCCCCAGTGGATGAACATGCCAAAACGGTCGTGGGTGAACCAGCGGGAATCACCCTTCATTTTCAAGTAATCGGTCATCGTTTTCTCTAGTTAGGGGGGGGGTGGGATTTAAAACAATAAAAAAGGAGGAAGGAGGAAGGAGGAAGGAGGAAGTTAGGCCAGGGTTTCGCA